>NZ_JAQFJJ010000009.1:0-96941 GCF_030440005.1 Streptococcus sp. SP1 | reverse complement strand
CCATGACTAAATCAAGATGCAAAGGGCGTCTGCGGATAAAGTCAAAATAGGGAGCAGGACAGAAGCACTTTTGTATGGAATTGCTTCGTTGGCCTGCCCCCACAAGGCTGATTAGGATTCTTCCGAGCTAAAAGGTGAGAGAAGAATTCAATCAGCTACTGTGTCTTGGATTTAGTACTAATGTATTTTGTGCTTTTGACACAATCCGCAGCCCGTGTTCAATTAGTTTTGAGCCCCTTCGCTTTTCAATTTCTGGGCTCAGGCTAAAACAGTTCCCCGAACTGTTTTACTCTCAAAACTCCCGAGTGCTAGAAACAATAGTGTTTCTAGCACTTTTCTCACGGTGGAAAGTTTCAGTAGATGATTGAATAATTCTAACGAATATAATTTTTCTATTTTTATAGAATTTATTAGATTTAAGAAAGGCAAATATTATATTTGACAAAAGAGTATGCATTTTAAACGATCGGAGCAATCCAGTCTTTTGATTAATTATCTAATTAATTGTTAAATAATTTTTATATGAATGGTTAAAATTATATTTTTTTCGAATAAATAATTATAGGTTGAAAAATATTATAAAATTATTGAAAAAAAACAAGTAATGGTATACAATTTGTATATAAAGGAGTTAAAAATGTTCAAAAAAATCTTATTTAAAAATTTTAAATCGTTTTCAGATGTAAACTTTGATTTAATTAGTAGAGGAAAACCAAAACATATTGTTGCTCTTTATGGAGAAAATGGTTCAGGAAAATCAAATATTGTTGACTCGTTTAAGCTTCTAAGATTATCGATGGATACAATGCGTCTTTCTAAAAAAATAACATCGCTTCAAGTAAGATTACAAGAAGCGAATGATAAGGACGATTTTCCTGATATTAACGAGCTAGTTGATTCTATTTTTACTGGAAGAAGTTTTAAAGATTTATCAAAAAATACACCTAGAATTTCTGCTAAGGGAGATACAAAATTAGAATTTTGTTTTAGCATTGAAAATAACGAAGGTGTCTATATTGTAGAATATGATAGTAAAGGTGAGTTAACATCTGAATCTTTAGAGTTTGTCATAAACTCTAATAAAGGGAATCATTTTAGGATTAAACGTAACAGTGAAATATCAGTTCAATTAAATAAAACAATCTTTAAAAAAGGAGTTTTTACAGATCTACAAGATTTAACAGAAAAGTTTTGGGGAAAACATACATTTTTATCTATATATAGAGATTATATCAGTTCGATAAATAAAGACTATGCCAAGGCTAATTTATCTAAAAATTTTATAAATGTCATTGAAGAGTTTGAACGAATTTCAATTTGGACAGATAATACCCGTGGTCCATTTAAGAATGATAAATTGTTACTAAAAGAACTCGATAAAGGTGAAATTAGAATTGAAGATAAATATAAGCTTTTTCAAACTGAAGAGATAATTTATAAATTTTTCAGTGCTTTATATACGGATATTAAAGATGTTAAGTATAACCTTGATGAAGAAGGCGATTCTATAAAATATGAATTGATGATTTATAAAAATATTGGAGGCGAATTGACAGAAGTTCCAATTAGTTTAGAATCTAAAGGGACCAAAAATTTATTGGAACTACTCACAGTTTTCTTTTGGGTTGTTGAAGGTAGAATTTGCGTTGTCGATGAAATAGATTCTGGAATTCATGATATTTTAATGAATAATATTTTGGGAAATTTATCGGATTCTGTTAAGGGGCAACTTATTTTTACAACTCATGATACAGCTTTATTAAAGGAGTTACAACCTAGTTCTGCATACTTCTTAACAGTGGATGTGTATGGAAATAAAATAATTAAGTCGGGAAGTGAAACTGATAAAAAAGTTTGCACTAATAATAATATGGAAAAACTTTATTTAGATGGTTTCTTTGGTGCAGTCCCTGATCCTCTTAATATTGATTTTGAAGAATTGTTCTTGAAAAGTGAGACGGAGGAATGACGATTGAGGGGACTAAATTACACGAAAGCAATAGTAATTGTTCATGGTAAAAGTGAGTATGATATTGTAAAATATGTTAAATCAAAACTCAGAATTCCTATAGAAATTTATGCTAGAAATAATGGAAATAGTAGTATAGAGATTTCATCAATTAAAAATATTCTAAATAATCAAGATTTTTCTTCTATTGAAGGATTTAATAATAAATTCCCCAAAGTAGAACTTGATAGTAAAGGAAAACCAAAAAGTGTTAAAATTTTTATGATTATGGATGTTGATAGTACAAAGCAAGTTGATTTCAATGCATATAAAGATAAATCACTCTTTCCTAAAAGCTGGCTAAAGCATATGTTGGTGCCAGTTTGGAATGATAATAATTTAGAGGAAGTGTTAGAGGAAATTGGTTATTATTATGCTTCAACTAAAAAACAAAAGAAAGGGTACAAAAGAGCTTTTCCTGTTGAACGTGGTAGTCAAGATTTAGAAAGTATTGCAGAATTAAGTGATAAATTGAAAACCAGTAAAAAGAGTAATATGGATGAATTTTTAACGTTTTGTTTAGATAATTGTCCTAAATTTTAAAATTTTTAAATATTTAATTTTTAGAAATTATGAATTACTATCGGAAGAATCTATTATGTTTAATATAATATATTTGGGTTTTCAGTGTTAATCTATGTAGTCTAGTTTAATGAATGAAAAGTAATTTCATTATATAAAAAGAGTTATACACTTTCTAATAGAAGGAGATCATGAGGCCAAAATTTCAAAGAGCTATTTCAAATACAATCAGCACTCCCTTAGGTTCGATCGTATCTGATATCAAAATGGACAATTTTGAAGACGGTGAAATTCCTCAGGTTTTAAGATATAAAATTTATAGGAACAGTTTCATCTCTTTAACCAAATCACCTTTAGAGGAGTATTTCCCAGTGGGTAGTAAGGTTGCTGTTTATTATGACCCTAAAAAACCAAAATATTATTACGTAGAAAGACCACTAAAACCAGGTCGTTATGCATGGTTGTTCAAATATTCTGTCTATCTATTTGTTTTTATGATGATTGCGATGGCGTTCTTTACGGTGTTTATTCTTCCAAATCTTGTCAAATAAAGCAGTTTTGCGTTACATGAGAGTAGCAAATACCTTAGAATAGTATCAGTTTTTCATGGGATCTTGTAGGATTTTTTGGAGAGAGAAGGGTATAATAGAACTATCAAATCAAGTGAGGTAGAGAGATGACCGACAAACTTCAATTTCCAGATGGTTTCCTTTGGGGTGGGGCGACGGCTGCCAACCAATGTGAAGGAGCTTATAATGAAGACGGCCGTGGCTTGGCCAATGTGGATGTGGTACCGATTGGGCCTGACCGTTACGCCATTATTACGGGTCAGAAAAAGATGTTTGACTTTGAAGAGGACTATTTTTATCCGGCTAAGGATGGCATTGATATGTACCATCGCTACAAGGAAGACATTGCTCTCTTTGGGGAAATGGGCTTTAAAACCTATCGTTTGTCCATTGCCTGGTCTCGGATCTTCCCTAAAGGAGATGAACTAGAGCCGAATGAGGCAGGCCTACAGTTCTATGAAGACCTCTTTAAGGAGTGCCATAAGTATGGCATTGAACCCTTGGTGACCATTACCCACTTTGACTGTCCTATGCATTTGATTACCGAGTATGGAGGTTGGCGTAGTCGTAAGATGTTGGAATGTTATGAACGACTCTGCCGGACCCTCTTCACTCGCTACAAGGGCTTGGTCAAATACTGGCTAACCTTTAATGAGATCAATATGATCCTTCATGCGCCTTTTATGGGAGCAGGTCTCTGCTTTGAAGAAGGGGAGAATGAGGAGCAGGTCAAATACCAGGCGGCTCACCATGAATTGGTCGCTTCAGCCATTGCTACCAAGCTAGCCCATGAAATTGATCCTAACAATAAGGTCGGCTGTATGCTAGCAGCAGGGCAAAACTATCCGCATACCTGTGCTCCACGAGATGTCTGGGCTGGTCTAGAAGAAGACCGCAAGAACTATTTCTTCATCGATGTGCAAGCGCGTGGGGAATACCCTAACTATGCCAAGAAAGAGTGGGAGCGTCAGGGAATCACGGTTGAGATGACGGAACAGGACCTTCAATTGTTGAAAGATCATACAGTGGACTTTATTTCCTTCTCCTACTATGCCAGTCGGGTCGCTTCAGGGGATCCAGCTGAAAGGGAGAAAACAGCGGGCAATATCTTTGCCTCTCTGAAGAATCCCTACCTAGAAAGCTCAGAATGGGGTTGGCAGATTGACCCTCTTGGTCTCCGCATTACGCTGAACACCATCTGGGATCGTTATCAAAAACCCATGTTTATTGTAGAAAATGGACTAGGTGCCGTTGATACCCCAAATGAAGCCGGGGAGATTGAGGATGACTACCGGATTGATTACCTCGCAGCCCATGTCAAGGCCATGCGGGAGGCCATCAACGAAGATGGCGTTGTCCTCTGGGGTTATACGACTTGGGGCTGTATTGACCTGGTCTCTGCCGGGACAGGAGAAATGAAGAAACGCTACGGCTTTATCTATGTCGATCGGGACAACGAAGGCAAGGGAAGCTTGACCCGCTCACGTAAGAAATCCTTCTATTGGTACAAAGAAGTCATTGCGACAAATGGGGCTTCTGTCAATTAAATGAGCACTCGATCAAGAGGAATCCTTCACTTGGTCGAGTGTTTTCTTTGCATTTTTGATTGACGAAGGTCCCTTTATTTGATAGGCTAGGGGAATAGAACTGATTTCGCAAGAAAAGGAAAAAGGAGCGAGGCAAGTGGCACGGATTTTATTAATCGAGGATAATAATGATATCCAAGAAATTTTATACAGTCTCTTAAGTGAAGATCATGAGGTCCTTCAGGCTTTTTCAGGTACAGAAGGGCTACGGCTCTTCCAGCAAGAAGCCATTGATTTGGTCCTTCTGGATATCATGCTTCCAGGGAAGAATGGGGACCAGGTCCTTGAGGAGATCCGTATGCAGAGTCAGGTGCCAGTCATCATGATGACGGCTCTTGGAGACAAACACCTCATTAGCCAGTACCTCCTTGCAGGTGCCAATGATTATATTGTCAAGCCCTTTAATCTGGACGAAGTGGCAGCTCGGGTGACGGTGCAGTTGAGAAATCAACCGACGGTAGTACAGGAAGCTCAAGCGTCGCAAAAGCTTTCCTTTAAGAATTTGGTCTTAAATCCAGAAACCTTTGAACTGGAGTCTGAAGAACAGACGCTTCGTTTGGGCAAAAAAGAATTTCAAATTTTTGAGACCTTGCTGGTTCATCCAAAGAAGATTTTCACCAAGGAAGAATTGTATGAGGCGGTCTGGGAAGAAGTCTATCTGCCTGGAGATAATACTCTCAATGCCCAATTGAGCAATCTCCGAAAGAAAATTGCCCAGCTCGATCCAGATGAGGACTATATTGAAACGGTCTGGGGCTTGGGTGTTCGCTTGAAAGGAGACAAGTAATGTGGGTTTTAGTTCTAATTCTTGTCGTCCTTGTCCTTTTCTTGGGTTTGGGCTATGCTCGCTTGCTTTCTGCCTTAAAGGATTTGCGGGAGCAGATTCAAAAGAAGCTTCAAAGTGGGAGTGGGGTACGACTGACCTCCCAGGTCTCAAAAAAAGAATTGTTCGCCTTGACCAAGCAGGTCAGTGATCAATTTGATCAGATCGAGCGGACCAATCGGATTGCCTTTCAAGAGAAAAAGACCTTGGATATGGCTATCAGTAATATTGCTCACGATATTCGGACGCCTTTGACCATTGCGTCGGGCTATACCCAACAAATCATCAAGGGTGGGACGCAGGAAGAGGAAAAGCTGAAGAAAATTGCTTCCAATCTTCAAGTCGTCTCAAAACGCCTGGAATCTCTCTTGGAATACAGACGCTTGATGGAGGGAGCCATTCAGCCTCGGATTTCAGACGTCGATCTCAGCCAAGTCCTAACTCAGCAGTTATTCCAGTATTACGATAGCTTGTCTGAGGCGGGGATTGCCTTAGAGGTAGAGCTAGAAGAGCATCTTCATTATGCTACGGATCCAGAGCTCTGGGAGCGCCTCTTGCAAAATATGCTCAGTAATGTCCTCAAGCATGGGAAGGATCAGGCGCGTTTAACCTTAATGTCGGACGCGGACACGATTCGGGTCGAGCTGCGCAATATTGTGCAACAACCGATCCAGCACTTAGATCAATTAGCTAGTCGCTTCTACTCTGAAAATCTGTCGGATACAGAAGAGTCTTCCGGCTTAGGCCTTTACATCATTCAAAATTTTGTAGAGATCTTAGGGGGAGACTTGCAACTGGCAACGGAGGCAGACTGGTTTGTTTTGACCATTACATTAAAAAAATAGGGCTTGACCAATCGTCAAGCCTGTTTGTTATAAATCTTTGTGTTTAAAAGTAGCGAGTCCCAAGAATCCGAAAACAAGGATGAATCCAAGGGCAATCGAGAGGGTGTTGGTCGTTGCTGTGGTGCTCTGTACCAAGGAATATTGGAATTCCAAGTTTATAAAGTGGAAAATGTCAATATCTTTGAAGAAGAGCGCAGGCAGGCTTAAGAAGATATTTCCAATGAAGTAGCCAACGAAGGCCAAGGTGATGGATTGGCTGGCGTAGAGGAGGAAGGAAATGATGCTGACCCAAGCCAAGGTGCAGAGGAACTGAATCAGAATAGTCAGTCCAAAATGAGCCAAGAAGTGATCTGGCATGGTGCCAAGTCCATTGTAGAAGCTCGCGATCAAGAAGACGAGACCATAAGAAACGAGAAATTGGAAGAGAGCAATGGTCAGGACAACAGCACTTTTGGCAAAGTAGTAGCTGGTGCGAGAGACACCATAGGCTAGGCTGTTTTTATATAAGTTTTGCGTTAAGTCTGTTCCCAGGACTAAGGTGATGACAATAATGGTAAAGAGGATGGTCACACTGATGCTGGAAGAGTAGTTGGTCAAGGCTTTAAAGCCCGTCCAAACTTCGGTTGCTTGGGGTAATTTGGATTCCGTATTGACGCCGACGTGGCCGGTAGCTCCAAAGATGACTCCAGACAGGATGTTAAGAACGAGAATGGCTTCTGTAATCCAAAAACCTTTGGAGCGAAAAAGTCTGTAAAAATCTGCTTGAATGGTATGCAACATGATAAATCTCCTAAATGAAATATGTGGGATAAGTAATACGAGACGGTGGTTTGACTAATCTACCAAGTCCGTAAAGAATTTTTCCAGATCTTGGCGGGCATAGTAGATTTCGTCCACGTCAATATCTGCTTGAACGAGGGCTTTGACAATGACTTTAATATCGTGAGTCTGTCCGAAGATATGGATTTCTCCATCCTTATCGATGACCTTGATACGGTGATGGAGTTGATCCTGGATCAGTTGACTCGCAAGGGCTAGCTGGCTGGTCTTGAGGATGATGTAGTCTTCTCCTTGTTCTTCGAATTCAGCCTTGCTAATTTCTTTGATCAGGCGCCCTTGGTCGACAATGCCAAACCGATTGGCAACCAGATAGAGTTCCGAGAGGATGTGACTAGAAATGAGGATGGTCATGCCGAGTTCATCATTGAGGCGCTTGATCATCTGACGGAATTCCTTGATTCCGACTGGATCGAGGCCATTGATGGGTTCGTCCAGAATAAGGAAATCTGGCTTAGCAATGAGCGCGATCGCTATTCCCAACCGTTGTTTCATCCCTAGTGAAAAATCGCGGAATTTCTTCTTACCCGTATTATTCAGGCCGACATAGTTCAAGGTTTCTTTGATGACCTGGTCGGGATTGGGAATATGGCGAGCCTTGCAATAGTAGACCAGGTTTTGATAGGCAGTCATATGCTTGTGAGCCACGGGACTCTCAATGACGGATCCGACCCGTTTCAGGGCTTGGGTCCACTGGGAGCGATTTTTAGAAGCAAAGAGGGAGATGCTTCCGTCAGTTTCCTGAATCAGCTGGGTGATGACCTTGATAAGGGTGGTTTTTCCTGCGCCATTTTTACCGATTAGGCCGTAGACGTCGCCTTTGCGAATGGTGAGATTCACATCATTTAAGGCGTATTGATGACCGAATTTTTTACTCAAATGGGAAATTTCTAATACTTTTTCCATGGTTTTCTCCTTCGTCCAAATGACTAGTTGTTTTCTTTACACTCTTAGTATACAGCTTGCTTTTCAAATAACTATCAAGCAATTCTCAAATATTTCTAAAAAATTGCGGTAAAGACTTCTTATAAAATAAAAATGTTGAATAGGTGACTCTACAAAGAAATAAAAAGAATTTCTAATGTTGAAATTCAATCCAAAATATATTAAAACTTTCCGCTGTGAGAAAAGTGCTAGAAACGATCATGTTTCTAGCACTCGGGAGTTTTGGAAGTAAAACAGTTTGGGAAACTGTTTTAGCCTGAGCTTTGAAATTAAAAAGCGAAGGGTTTCAAAACAAATTGAACACGGGCTGCGGATTGTGTCAAAAAGCGCAAAATACAATTAGTACTAAATCCAAGACACAGTAGCTGATTGAATTCTTCTCTCACATTTTAGCTCGGAAGAATCCTAATCAGCCTTGTGGGGGCAGTACAACGAAGCAATTCCATACAACAGTGCTTCTGTCCTGCTCCCTATTTTGACTTTATCCGCAGACGCCCTTTGTATCTTGATTAAGTCATGGAACTTCTTTGAAGTTCGCTGACGTCCGTACTCACCTAAGGAAAGTTTTAAAAATGACTTTATATATATTAAGAATAACTGTTCTAAAAGTTAGCCTCTTCATTTTAAAATTCAGCAACAAACTCTTTGATGGCTTGCGCGAGTTCATAGGGTTTCTCGGTATTGAGTAGATGACCTCCGTCTGCGATTTCTTGATAGCGGCCTTTTGGCAGGAGCTTGGCCAATTTTTTAGAAGAAGATTGATTGGCCCAATCTCTGCTACCACAAACAACCAAGCTAGGGAGAGGGCAAGCTTTAGCGGTATCGGTTAAATTGAGCCCTTTTAATTCGGTCAAGATTTGAATCATCTGTTGTTTATTGGCATCTTGTTTTTCAAAGACATGCTTGGGAAGTAGACGAAAGAGAAGGATCTGGAGCCGATAGAGGGGGTTGGTGTTGAGTTTGTATTGAGTTCCTGCAAGGACCAAGCCCTTGAGTTGCGGGAAGTCTTGTCTGGAGAGATCAAGAGCGAGCACGCCACCTAGTGAGAGTCCTACCAGAATAAAGGGTTCGCTTTCTTGCTGGAGGCGCTCCATCAACCTTTCTTTGACTTCCTGATAGCTTTCTTTTGGGTGGGAGAAAATATCAAAAGTTTTGGAGTGCAAGGGTGAAAGTGCAAATTGGACTCCTTGCCAAGAGAGGACATCTTGCCCTAGTCCATGTAAAAAAATAAGTTTCATCAGGAATCCTTTCTTTGAAAATCGAGTTCGTAGAGACCACGAAGAGCATTGCAGGCATAAATACGATCAGCGTCTGTTAAATCTTTCAGAGTTAAGAGTTTTTCTTCAACTTGCTGGGTCTCAAGAAGATGGCGCCGATAAATGCCATCGAGTAAGGGGAGGTGAGCTGGTGGGGTATAGAGTTGTCCCTCTATCTCCAGCACCAGATTGCCAATCGTCGTCTCTAGCAAGCTTCCGTCTGGCAGATGGAAAATTTGCTCGTGATCTGACTGGCTGAGATGGTCTCTCTGACTCGTTTTGAAATAAGTAAATGGCGTCGCTAAATCAAGCTTCTGCTCGGTCAGTTGGGCCTGTAGATAGCTAGCTGGCAAGTCTGTCAGTTCCGTGATCACTAGGTGGAAGGTTCCGTTTTTTTGCAAGGCAATCCGACAACGATAGTCAAGGTTGAGATCTAAATGAGCGAGCTCTTCTTGAAGTTCTTTCAGGAGTTTTTGTTCATCATAAGGATAGGCAAAGTAGCGACTAGCTTTTCTCAAGCGTGTTACATGTTGGTCTAAGAAAGACAACTCTCCTTGGTGGATGCGGCCGGTCGTCAGGAGCTCAAAGCGAGGCTCTTGCCGGTAAAGGACAGCCGATTTTTGCTTGGTTTCCTGGTATTCACTTTCCCATTGACTGTCCCAAGTGATACCTCCTCCTACGCCATAGATGGCTTGATCCCCCTGCATTTGAAGGGTCCGGATGGCTACATTAAAAATCCGTTTCCCTTTTGGAAGAAGGATGCCGATCGTTCCACAGTAGACACCTCGAGGAGCCTTCTCCGTCTTTTGGATGATTTCCATAGTGGAGATCTTCGGTGCTCCTGTAATCGAGCCACAAGGAAAGAGAGCTCGGAAGGTTTGGACCAGATCGACCTCAGCTCGCAAGCGACTTTCGATGGTCGAGGTCATCTGCCAAACAGTGGAGTATTGCTCGACTTGACAGAGATGGGTCACATGCTCACTTCCAATCTCCGAAATCCGGTTCATGTCATTGCGGAGGAGATCCACGATCATCATGTTTTCTGCTCGATTTTTTGGATCGGATTCTAGCCAAGCAGCTTCTTGAAGATCTGCTTGGTTAGTGAGACCACGGTGTGTTGTTCCCTTCATAGGGCGCGTGGTCAGTAGCCGGTCGTCTTGCTCAAAAAAGAGCTCAGGGCTGATGGAGAGGATGGAGACATCATCGTGCTGGATGAAGGCATTGTAATGGGCCTTTTGCTCAACCACTAACCGGTTGTAGATGGCAAAAGGGTCAGACTTTAGCTCTTGAGAAAGCTGGACAGTGTAGTTGACCTGGTAGGTATCACCCTGGCGGATATGGTGATGGATGGTCTCGATAGCTTCTTGATAAGCAGGCGCCTCTACCTCTTCCTTCCAATTGGCTGGAAGATCCACAGCTTCATAGTCCTCTGGAAAAGGAAGGGTTTCGACCTCCTCGTGGATAGTAAAATAGAGGAGATACTCTCCCATAAGAGGTGCTGGATGGACAGCAAATTTCTTCTCAAAAGCAGGAGCAGCCTCATAGCTGACATAGCCAACAGCATAAAAACCTTGCTCCTGGTAGGCTTCGACTTCTCTAAGAAGAGCCTCTACCTGGTCGAGGTTTCTAGTTTTTAATTCCTTTATGGGCTTGGTGAAAAGGTGGCGCAATCCAAGCTCTTTAAAATCAATAATGGTTTGTTTATGCATGCTTTGAGTATATCAAAAATAGAGGAAAAAAGGTAGATAAGGATGCAAGATTCCTTGCTTGGCCTTCCCTTTCATGCTAAAATAACCATAGAAACTGCTTTGGGCAAGGAGTAGGAATATGCAAAAGAATCCCCTCTATAACACCTCTAGTATCAGCTTTTTTCAATACCTCTTTGCGATTGCAGTGATATTGGTGCATAGTGGTCGCTTGACCTCCTATGAGCCACTGCATTTTGGTCTTAAGAGTATGCTCGGCCGGCTAGCGGTTCCATTTTTTATCGTCTGTGCCAGCTTTTTCCTTAAGCAATCACTAGGGAATTCTCAGAAAATGAAGGCCTATCTGGTCAAAATCGTAAAAACCTATTTGTTTTGGAGTTTTGTTTACCTTCCGTATGCCTGGGTCTTTTTTTCTAGTCTTCATCTTCCTGTCTATCTCTTTCCTGCAGGTGTTCTCATCGCACTGATCTATCTGGGCATGTGCTACCAACTCTGGTATATTCCGGCCTTTCTACTGGGCTTGTTTTTGGTCAATCAATTAGTCAAACGCCTAGGCATGGTTTGGACGGGTTTCCTGGCCTTGCTCCTCTACTGCTGGGGCTTGATCGAGACCTATTCGGCTTATCTGGACACCACAAGTCTTCTCAAAGGTTACCAGCTCTACAGCAATTTATTTTTTACAGCGCGAAATGGTCTCTTTTACACGCCCATTTTTATCTATATGGGTTACTATTTGTATGATCATTTTCATGCACAAGCTTTTAGAATTCACCGTTGGCAAAAGCTAGCTCTTGCCTTTGGTTTGCTCTGTCTAGAAGGAATCATCATTTTTCAACACGAAGGAATTGATAAGAACTTTTTCTTTCTACTTCCCTTTGTGACCGTTTATTTGGTCAATGCCTGCCTGCGATCGTCCTTTTTGAAAAGCTATGATTTGCAGTATTTAAAGCAAATGAGTATAGCCCTTTACTTTTCGCATCCGATCTTTATCGAGTGGGCTCGCTATGGCTTTAGCAACCTCCCCCTCACTTATCCAGATAGGGGCAAGCTGATTTTTGTGACCGGCCTGTTTGGTAGTCACCTCTTTGGGCTAGCTATGCTGTGGGTACGAGATAAGAAGAAAAATCAAAAAACTTCACCAATCTAGGCTAAGGTGAAGTCTTTTTTATGACTTAGTAAGGGCAATTTCCTCTAGCTTTGTGTAGCTTTTTTCAATTCCCGAACGTTTTCAAGAAAACTTCAGAAAATTCTTGACTTCTGATGAAATCGGCGTATGATTAGTTGTGAACTGTTGAACAATCATTTTCAAGAGAGTCCCTGATGTCGACTAAGGGATCTGTGAAAGGAAAGACAGTTCAAATCAAAAATCTATAGAGCGTTGCGTCCGAAAGTCTAAACAGACACGGCTCTTTAAAAACAAAAGGAGAAGATTATGAAAACAGAACCGATTCATCGTACCAGTATGTGGAAATTTAAGTTAAGTGCTGCCACCATGACTTTGATTCCCGCTGCCGTGGGGATTAACTATGTTGCCAAAGCCTTGGCGGAGGGGTTAAAGTTGCCCGTTTGGCTGGGGTCTTTGGGAACCTTTCTTGCCAGCATGTTGGCTGGGCCGGTTGCCGGTGCCATCAGTGGTTTCATCAACAACGTGATCTATGGGCTGACCTTATCGCCAATTTCAACCGTGTATGCGATTACCAGCATCGGAATTGGGATTACTGTCGGAGTTTTGCACGCCAATGGGTGGTTCTCGTCAGTGCGACGAGTATTTGTTTCTGCTATTATTATTGCCATCGTTTCAGCTGTCATTTCAACGCCACTCAACGTCATCTTTTGGGGTGGTCAGACCGGTATCGCTTGGGGTGACTCATTGTTTGCGGTAATGGTCGCCAATCATGCACCAGTGTGGCTGGCCTCATTTATCGATGAGTTTGTCTTGGATATTTTGGATAAAGTCTGCGTGGCCTACCTGGCATTCTTCATCTATCGTCAGCTGCCGAAGCGGATGGTGCACTTCTTTAGTGGTGATAAATGATGACTGATCAAACATTGATTTCTGGAGCGCCACGGGTCAAGCTCAAGTGGTACCAGGTGATCGATCCGATTACTAAGCTCTTGTTCATCTTGGACATGACGTTGTTGAGCTTTGCCAGTATGAATTTATTGTTTCAGGCCGGATTAATTCTTGTCGCAATACTGCTATTGTTATTTTCCAAATTGAGTTCTACCATCTTTAAGGCGCTGGGATTCAGCCTGTTTCTGATTTGCACCATGCTGATCATCCAAGGGTTATTTTACAGTCGGAATCAAACTGTGCTGTTTTCTGTGCTTGGGGTGTCGTTCTACAAAGAAGGCCTGATTTACGCCACCACTCTGGGTTGTCGAGTATTGGTGATTATTTTGACCAGTGGCTTTTTTATGGTGACCACGAGTATTTCAGAAAACGCGGCCTATTTGGAACTGTCCGGATTGTCTTATAAAACCGTCTACGTTCTGATGTCGGTGTGTTATATTTTGCCGGAAATGATGCGCAATATGCGGAAAATCCAGCAGGCACAAAAAGTTCGCGGAACCAATCCGCAAAAAACGTTGATTCAGAAATTAAAGTCAGTCCTACCGGTTCTAATTCCATTGGTGATTAAGACCTTGGATCAATCGATGGCGCGGTCGATTTCTCTCCAACTGAGAGGTTTTGATAATCTCAACCGGACTGTCAGAACCTCCCAGCGCGTGTATCGCCTGTCGCGGACGCTGCACATTGGTCTGACTGGATTGGCAATTTTATTGATTGGGTGGAAGATATGGACGAAGATAAACGGATTGTAATTGAAAATTTGACCACCCGTTATCCGGGTACTGAGCAACCACAACTGCGTCAGATTAACGCGGAGGTTCATACCGGCCAGGTGGTTGGGATTATCGGGAATAGCCACTCCGGCAAATCGACTTTGTGCCGTGTGCTGGCAGGGGTCATTCCCAAAATGGTGTCTGCTGAGATTGAGGGCGACTGGCACATGTTTGGCCAGCGAGTGTCCGACAATTGGCCCGTTTATAATGCCATGAATGGAGTTGTACTGCAAAATCCAGCTGGCCAACTAAGCGGGTTGGCAGACACGGTTGCCGATGAAATCGCCTTTGACTTGATTAATCAGGGAATGGCTGAAGGACTGATTCAAAAACGGGTTGAAGAAGTTGCCACGCAAATGGGGCTGATTGAACAGCTGAATTTGCGTCCCGAGAGCCTTTCCGGTGGTCAGAGCCAGCGGTTGGCAATTGCCACGGCGATTGCGACTAACCCGGCTGTTTTGATTATGGATGATCCGACCAGTCAGATGGATCCCCTTGGCCGCCGACAATTTTTCCAATGGCTGGCCCAAGTCAAAGAGACGACTGTCTTCATTGTCACCAGTGAAATTGACGATTTGTGCGAAGTCGCCGACGTTGTGTGGGTGCTGCACGAGGGTCAAATGGTAGCCCAGGGCAGGCCGGGTGAGGTGTTTAATCATTTGGCAGCTGACTGGCAGATTCCAGCCCCGACAATCCAGCAACTTGCTCAAAAAATGGATTGGCACTTGGCTGATGGCCGGTATCCGGTGAATGACGCTGAACTGAAGGAGGTTTTTTATGTCCACAATTGAACTGAACCACCTGACGTTCACTTATCCGGAACGGTCCTTTAGCTTGGATGTTGAAGACAAACACTTCGCCGATCCGATGGTGGCGATTGTCGGCCAAAATGGTGCCGGCAAATCAACGCTCTTCAAATTGTTGACGGGCTTGCTGACACCACAAACCGGTGTGATTAAGATCGATGGAGAAAATTTTAATGATCTTAAACCAGTCGAAAAGTTACTGAAGGTTGGGATTACTTTTCAGAATCCTGACGATCAGCTTTTCAACCCGACTGTTCAACGAGAGGTGGAGTGGAGTGTCGCGCAGGTCATGGATGACCGCGACATGATTACGAGGCGGGCTTTAGCGGCTCTAAAAAGAGTTGGCTTGGATGATAAAAAAGCTGAAAGTCCATATGACCTGTCATTGTCGGAACGCAAGCTGTTAAGCGTTGCCACAGTTTTGGCAGTGGATCCGGCGATTTATTTATTTGATGAGCCGATGATGTCGCTTGATTGGGAAAGCCGGCGCAAGTTGACCGCAATTTTCCATCAGTTGGCTGATTCGGGCCACCAAGTTGTGACCATCACCCATGACATGGATTGGGTCGCCGCCGAGTTTGAGTCGGTGTATGTTATGGAACACGGGAAGTTTGGCTTCGCCGGCAGTCCACGGGAATTGTTCAGCGATCACGAACTTGTCCAGCGAGTGGGATTACTACCACCGCGGATTATGGACATAGCGGAGTCGCTGGGTGATTCACAGACATATTTATCGGTTAATGATTATTACCAGAAAAATCGAGATGTATAGAAAAAGTCACCTCTGCGGGTTTTCCAGGTTGAAGGATTAACTTCAGCTTCTGGCAAGAACTCACATGGGTGACTTTTGTGTTTAATAACGTTTCATGATCATCGGGTGCTTCCTCAGATCACTCGGTTTGATTTTACTTTGCTTCATGGTCATAATCATATACCATTTCTTTTGGATCTTTTGTTTGACTAATACAAAATAGGTCTTCATAGGTCTTCGCATTTTTAGCGCCCATTAGGATCATCAGTATAATTTTCTGAATTAGGAGACTGTCCCATCACTATTCGAACTTCGTCTCCCAACTTACGCTGTTCCCATTCATCCGTGAATCCTTTAAATCGCAATTCTGGAACTTTCTTTTTAACTGAATCATCTATTTTCGCCATAGTCCCCACCATTTTATTGGTTTTTCTTGTTCTTCTATCCTTTTTTGATCTTTGATTTGTTCCTGCAAATTTTCCAACTTCTCTTTAAGAGCGTTCACTTCATCTTTATATTGATTGTCTAAGTGTTTGAATTCTGTTTCCTGTGAGGGCATTTTGAGGGCTTTTAAGTTATCATTTTCCGCCTTGTATTCTTCTAGCAACTTTTTATCTTGCAAGGCTAATCGTTGTTGCTGGTCTAACAAATTAGTTAGTTTTTCTATTTGTTGGTCTTTGCTACTTATTTGTTGGTCTTTTGTATTTGATTTGCTACTACTTTCTACTTTACTTAAAATTATTTTTTCTGCTTTAGAATTTATTAGATTAGACCCATTGGAACTTTTAAGCTGTAATTCTTTTGGTAACCTTTGGTAGTGATATTGAATATTTTGTTTTGTAACACTCAACTCATCCGCCAGCTCTTTGATCGTTTTTAAGTCTTCACTCATGGTTTAAGTCCTGCCTTTTAACCGTTGGTAGATATTGTTCAATGGCTTTTTTGAGGTAGCGTGCGATATTATGCTTAGAATATTCTTCACGTCTGCTGGCAACATAAGACAAGTGGTCTTTGACACCATTTAGCCCTCTTAATTCTTTCAGTTCGTCATAGAGGGGGTAAACATGGACTTGCAATCCTGCCATGATTTTTGTATCTTGCATTTCAAACGGACTTAGCAACATATTTTCTAGCAATAGCGTGGTGTACTTGCTTTTCATTGCTTCAATAGCTAGCTTATCTTCGGTTTCTGATTTACGTGCTTTATCTTCTTGATAGAATGATTCATCTCTCAAGCCTTACTAACCTTTTTCTGCTCTTTGAGAAGCTGAAGGTCGTGCCAGTAACTATCTCTTTGGTTTGATCAATTCCGTCATTTATCTTGTGCTTGCCCTTCAAAAAGCTTCTACGGTGAGGTTTTGACAACTCTCTATTTCGCCATCATGCAGCCGATTGGTCTCTTGGTTTGGATTTATCAAGCCCAATTCAAAAAAGAACAACAAGAGTTTGTTGCCCGTAAATTAGATAAGGTCGGATGGACCAAGTATCTATCTATCTATTAGTGTACTTTGGTGGTTAGTTTTCGGGCTTATTTATCAGTCAATTGGGGCCAATCGTCCGTATCGGGATTCCATCACGGATGCAACAAATGGGGTTGGCCAACTCTTGATGACAGCTGTTTACCGTGAACAATGGATTTTCTGGGCGGCGACCAATGTTTTCTCTATCTACCTTTGGTGGGGAGAGAGCCTTCAAATTCAAGGGAAATACTTCATTTACTTAATCAACAGTCTAGTTGGTTGGTACCAATGGAGCAAGGCAGCTAAGAAGGGATATTAGTGGCAATTAATAAAATACATGAGGTTGGGCATATTGCCCCACCTCTTTTTATGATATACTAGAGTAGTTTTTGAGATTTGTAAAAAATGTGATTTTCTAGTTCAAATTTAAAAAAGAAAAGGGGAGAACATGGACATCTTTTTGAGGAGCATATCAGGGATTCTCGTCATCCTGGGTATGATTTTAGTGGGCTTTGTCATTGGTGAAAAAGGCTGGTTCGATGACAAGTCGCGTGGCCTACTCGCTAAATTGGTCACTCAAGTTGCCTTGCCCTGCTATATGCTCTACACCATTACACAGCGTTTTACAGCGGCTGACCTCCTAAAAATGTTGCCAGAACTGCGTTTTCCTGCCCTGTCTATGGTTATTTTGCTTGGCATCGCGACAGCAGTAGCTAGAATTTTTGCGGTGAGGCAGGACCGCCGTGGACTCTTTATTTCCATGTTTTTTAATTCCAATACGATTTTTGTGGGTCTTCCAATCAACCAGGCCCTTTTCGGGGATGCCAGTATTCCTTATGTTTTGATCTATTACATGTGTAATACTACCTTTTTCTGGACTTTGGGGACCTACCTGATCCAGCGAGATGGCGAAGGAGAAGCTCAGTTTGATCTCAAAACGAGTCTGAAAAAAGTCTTTTCTCCTCCTCTCATGGGCTTTCTCTTAGGGTTAGTCTTGGTGATTCTTCATATCAAGCTCCCTACCTTTTTAGCCAGTGATTTGCAGTATCTGGGCAATTTAACAACTCCTTTATCCATGATATTTATTGGTTTATCAGTGTCCAATGCAGGACTAAAACAGCTGACTCTGAAAAAAGACCAATTCTTAATTCTGTTAGGTCGCTTCGTGGTTGCCCCACTCTTGATGGCGACCATTGTTTACTGGGCACCTCTTCCAAGCTTGATGAAGCAGGTTTTTATCATTCAGTCGGCCATGCCGGTGATGACCAATGCGCCAGTCGTTGCCAAACTTTACGGAGCCGATAGCGATTACGCGGCGGTCATGGTGACAGAGACGACCCTTGCTACCATGGTGGTCATTCCAATTCTAATGGTATTGATGGCTTGATCAATAGAAATTGTTTCGGTTCTTTATACGATTAATCTTAATGGTTCAGTTAAGAAAGATATTTAAGAAACAGTTCCATTTCTTTTCATTCAGAATTTCAGATAGAGAGAATTTTCAAATCAAACCTTAGAAGATGACATGGATGGCCTAAAATATGAAGTTAAACAAGCCAGTTGTTACTAGAAACAAGATATATCTGTACTAGATACAAGTTCAACTAATATAAAATAATAGAAAAGAGAAATCACATGAAAGTCGCACAACATACAAAATATAATAAAAACAATATTACACTCAACATCACAGAAGTGTCTAGACCAACTATGAACGAAAATCAAATTTTGATAAAGGTGTCTGCAGCTGGGGTTAATCCACTCGATAACATGATCTCACGTGGAGAAGTTGAAATGATTGTACCATACAAGCTCCCTCAAATTGCAGGTAATGAAGTCGTTGGTATCGTTGAAAGCGTTGGAAACCAGGTGAATAACCTTCAAGTCGGAGACCGTGTCTTTGGACGTCTACCGCTGGATCATATTGGTGCCTTTGCAGAATACGTGGCTGTTGATAGCCAGGCTCTAGCCAAGGTACCAGACTATCTATCAGACGAGGAAGCTGCTGCTGTACCTCTGACTGCCCTAACCATCATGCAAGCCTTAGATCTTATGGGTACTCAAGCTGGAAAGACCATCTTTATATCAGGCGGTACCGGAGGTGTCGGTGGAATGGCCATTCCGATTGCCAAGGCCAAAGGTTTGAAAGTCATTACCAATGGACATGGAGATAGTGCCGAGCGTGTCTTGAAACTAGGGGCGGACCGCTTTATTGATTACAAAACAGAGGATTATACAAAAACTGTCAGTGAGGTTGACTACGTCCTTGATACTCTTGGTGGGGTTGAAACTGAAAAACAAATGTCTATCATGAAAAAAGGGGGCCACCTGGTATCTCTTCGTGCCGTGCCAAACGGTGCCTTTGCCAAACGCATGAAATTACCAAAATGGAAACAATTGCTACTTGGTTTAGCTGGTCGTAAATTTGATAAGATGGCGGACAAATACGACGTTCACTACCATTTCATCTTTGTAGAAAGTAACGGAGCCCAATTACAAGAGGTGGCTGACTTATTGAGCAAATTAGAAATCAAACCATCTATCGATACAGTTTTTCCATTTGAAGAAGTAAATAGCGCCTTAGACAAGGTCGCTAACGGGCGTTCTCGTGGGAAAACAGTCCTCACTTTTAAGAAATAAACAGTTGGGAGCTAAAAAGACTACAAACTGTAAATGGCATAGTAATTTTGGATTATGATTAGAATAATACAAAAGCTCAAGTTTTAAAAAAACCTGAGCTTTTCTTATAACATGGCTAACAAGATGGTAAGGATCAGAGCGATGCCCATCCGAATCAGGTGGTGAACTGGGTGGAAGTTTCCTTTGTGTTTCCCATTCCAATAGGCCCCGTAGCAAATCAAACCACAGCCGATCAGCCAAAGGACTAGAGAGACAATCGGTAAAAAGAAGTAGAGGATGAGAGATAAGGTCGCAAGGCTACTTCCGATGAGGAGAAATGTATTTCCTAGAGTGTGATTCCCTTTTTTAAATTCAGAAAGAGAAGCCAATAAGTGAAGAAGAGCAAAAGCAAGGGCAAAGAAGACTGTAAAAAAGCCGATAAAAATGTGGAAGAACATAGGGTTTCCTTTCAAGAAGAGATTTTGGATATGAGGATTATATATCAAGACCTACGACTCATTTTATGAAGTACCACAAATGATAATACAAGATTCAAAATGATAACCAACAAAGTCAAAAGAGAGTAACCATAAAGTATAATTGGAAATTCATTTTTGAGATTGCATAGAGCAAACAAACTCGTTAGAATGCCGGTCAACAATCCAGGCACATATTTTCGAAGAATAATTGTTTGAATCAGATGTCCGAACACATGGTAGATATAAGCAATCACAATGGTTGCGTAAATAGTATAGTTGCTAAACCGGTAACTAAGAAAAAGTGATAGAAGCAGGATTAGAAATTGCTCCAAGACAATAGCATTGAAAGTAAAAGGCGTGTAATAAGAAAGGATTCGATTATCTGGAAACTGTGCTGATAATTTTTTGACAAAGGATGGCATCCATATGATTTCTTCCAGTTCGTGAAGCATAAAGAGTGCTGGAAAGAGAAAATAAAATTGTATGATGGACATTGAAAATACTCCCTTCTAGTTCGACCCCACTTTTAAAATCTCCAAATAAAACTGAATCACTTCTTGTTCGGTGTAGGACTTGCCTTTTTTCAACCACCAGCTGAGGGTTTCGATGAAATGGCTGACGACCAAGTGTTTGAGGTAAGAGTGAGGGAGAGTTGGATGGGCTTTGATGAGTTCGTCGGCTACCATTGGGTAGACATCATGTTCCAGCTCTTTTCGCAGTTGCCGGATAAAATAATCGTTTTTAGAGAGCAAGAGACTGGTCACATGGTCTTGATTTTTCTTGAAATGCTGAAAGATATGGGCCAGATAGTCTCGTGGGGATAGGTGTTCAGCACGCTCAAAGAGATGGTGAAAGAGCTTTTGACAGAGTTCATCTAGCAATAATTCCTTACTTTCGTAATGGCTATAAAAGGTTGATCGCCCCACATCGGCTAAGTCAATGATTTCTTGAACCGTGATGGCCTCGTAGTCTTTTTGGTTGAGTAATTGTAAAAAAGCTTGATAGATAGCTTTTCGAGTTTTGGTTATGCGACGATCCGGTGCTGTCATATGGACACTTTGAACAAACTGTTCAGTAACGGACAGCCTAAACAGTTTGCTTCTATCCTTTCCTTTTAGAGTTAGAGATAATACTAGTGAAAGGGATCATTCTACTACTATTATACCAAAGGAAGGTGGAAAAATGAGTACAAAACATGCGGTCTGGATAGCTTTTTTCTTGAATTTGAGTTATGCCATTGTTGAGTTTATTGCAGGAGGGATTTTTGGGTCCAGTGCAGTTCTTGCTGATTCCGTCCATGATTTGGGAGATGCGATTGCTATTGGGATCTCCGCCTTTTTGGAGAGTATTTCCAATCGTGAAGAAGACAGCCACTATACCTTGGGCTACAAGCGCTTTAGCCTTTTAGGGGCCATGGTAACAGCTGTGATTCTCATGACAGGGTCCGTTCTGGTTATTTTGGAAAATATAACGAAACTCTTTCACCCACAACCTGTCAATGATGAGGGCATCCTCTGGCTTGGAATCATAGCTGTCAGCATCAATGTGCTAGCGAGTCTTGTCATTCGCAAAGGGCAAACCAAGAACGAATCCATTCTCAGCCTGCATTTTCTTGAAGATACCTTAGGTTGGGTGGCTGTCATCTTAATGGCCATTGTTCTCCGATTTACCGACTGGTACATCCTAGATCCACTCTTATCTCTTGCTATTTCCATCTTTATTCTGTCCAAAGCCATTCCACGTTTTTGGAGCACGCTCAGGATTTTCCTGGATGCCGTGCCAGAAGGAGTGGATATCCAGCAAGTCAAGAGTGATTTGGAGCAGTTGGAGCATGTGGCTAGTATCAATCAGCTTAATCTCTGGACCATGGATGGTTTGGAAAAGAACGCCATTGTCCATGTTTGTCTAGAGCATGTCAACCACATGGAGGTCTGTAAAGAGTCTATTCGTACCTTGCTCAAAGATTGTGGCTTTCAAAATGTTACTATTGAGGTCGATGAAGACCTGGCAACCCACCGAGCCCATAAGCGCAATATCGAAGAGTTGGAAGTGAATCAAAGTCATGGACATATTCATCACCATTAAGAATAGTTATTTAAACTCTTAGAGTCTATCTTTAAGAGTTATTTTGATACTAAGTTCCCTAAAGAAATCCTTTTCATGGTAAAATAGTGGAAAGGATATAGTAAGGAGTAATTATGAGTAAGAGAGCTGTGTTAATGATGACCTTTGGGTCACCAGAAGAGATTACCTATGAAGGAGTAGCGGAATTTTTCACAAATATACGCCGTGGGGTTCGTCCTGAACCACATGAAATTCAGACTTTATATGACAATTACGTCCGAATCGGTGGAACCCCACTCCAAAGGATAACTAGAGAAGAAGTGGACATGGTTGCTGCTGCTCTTGGAAATCAAGCGTCGGTTTACTTTGCTAATAAATTTTCCCGCCCTTTTATCACTGATGTAATCAAAGAGATGGAGAATGACGGAATTGAAGAATGTTTGTGCTTGATTTTAGAGCCTCATTATTCTTACTATTCTGTCATGGGTTATGAAAAATTTTTAGAAAGTGGTCAGATAAAGTTCCAAATTATCAAGGATTGGTACCGTGAACATGACCTACTCCACTATTGGGCTGATGAAATCCAAAAGATTTTAGATCAGATTGGAGACGACAGTTATAAGGTGATTTTTTCAGCCCACAGTGTTCCAGTTTTGGCACTAGATTTTGGTGACCCTTATATCGACCAGATTTATGACAATAGTCGCATGATTGCAGAGATTTTAGGGCTTGAAGAGGATCAGTACACCAATACTTGGCAGAGTGAGAGTGATATAGGTATTCCTTGGATTAAACCAGATGTCTTAGAATATCTGCGAGATGAAGGTGAACACCCGAACCACTATATTTTTGTTCCGATTGCCTTTATTAGTGAGCATATTGAAGTTCTTTTTGATAATGATGTGGAGTGTAAGGAGCTATGCCAGGAGCTCGGAGTGGCTTATCACCGACCTCCTATGCCAAATAGCGATTCACGACTGATTAAAGCCCTTCTGTCAACCATTCAGTCTCATATAGATGGTGACTATAGTGACTATCAACCTCAGCTAGAGACTTTTGATGAGTTGGAAGCTCCTTCAAGTACAGGTCAGATTTTGGAAGCAGAAAAAGATATTCAGATGCCTGATTTCGTCAAAAAATTGATTGCTAAAAAAGGCCGCGAAAATGTCAAAATGCCCTATCTGATTAAGAAAATGCTAGAAAAGAAGTATGGGAAAAAATATGATTAAATGATGGAGTTTTAAATCAGGAAGTGGGCTAGAGCTAGATAAAAAGTGTATACTATAGGTAAGTATGCAATAGAAAGTAGGTTGTTCCTATGAAGAAAACAGTCTATACAAAAGCTGGGCAAGTGGGCCTTGTAGAAGTGGAGCGTCCACACATCGAAGCACCAGATGATGTCATTCTCCGTATCGTTCGCACCTGTGTCTGTGGATCCGATCTATGGAGTTACCGCAATCCTGATATTGAAGCAGGTCATCAAAATAGTGGTCACGAAGCTATTGGGATCGTTGAAGAAATCGGTGAGGCCATTACAACGGTCAAACCAGGAGACTTTGTCATCGCGCCTTTCACCCATGGTTGTGGAGAGTGTGACGCCTGTCGTGCTGGCTATGATGGGACTTGTGACCGCCATATTGGCACCAACTGGTCTGACGGGGTCCAAGCAGAGTACATCCGTTTCCACTTTGCTAATTGGGCCCTTGTCAAGATTCCAGGTCAACCATCTGATTATACAGAAGCCATGCTTAAATCCCTCTTGACGTTAGCAGACGTCATGCCAACCGGTTACCATGCAGCGCGTGTGGCTAATGTGCAAAAAGGTGACAAGGTTGTCGTTATCGGGGATGGTGCTGTGGGTCAATGTGCGGTTATCGCAGCCAAAATGCGGGGCGCCTCACAAATCGTCCTCATGAGTCGCCACGAAGACCGTCAACAAATGGCCTTGGAGTCAGGTGCGACAGCTGTTGTGGCTGAGCGTGGTGAAGAAGGGATTGCCAAGGTCCGTGAAATCCTCGGAGGTGGAGCAGATGCTGCTCTTGAATGTGTGGGTACTGAAGCAGCCGTCGACCAAGCTCTCGGTGTTCTTCACAATGGAGGGCGCATGGGATTTGTCGGCGTGCCTCATTACAATAACCGTGCTTTAGGTTCGACCTTTGCCCAAAACATTTCCGTGGCAGGTGGAGCAGCCTCAGTTACTACTTATGACAAACAAGTTTTGTTAAAAGCGGTCCTTGATGGTGATATCAATCCGGGTCGTGTCTTCACCCATAGTTATAGCTTGGATGAGATTGATCAAGCCTATAAAGACATGGATGAACGTAAGACTATTAAAGCTATGATTGTGATGGACTAACGAAAAAATTCTAGTAGAAGCTGTCTACTAGAATTTTTCTTTTAGTATAATTCCCAATCCGGAGTTGAGAATTTCTTGGTTTGGTTCATATAAAAATACGTAAAATGAACTTCCATAGCCAAGATCATCACGCTTGTGATGGTGATGACAATGGTAGGATTGGCTGAGAAAAGAAGGGAAAGAATCAGTCCAATAAGAAAGATTCCTATCATCTAATCAAATTTTTTAAATTTCAAGATGGTATTAAGGATTTTCCCTTTGAAGGATTTATTTTGATAGGCAATGGTTAGGGAATTGAAAAACTCTACTGCGAGATGTTCTTGGTGTCCGAGGACCATTTCGTGTGGTGCTGAATCTGGGAAGAAGACACCGAGTTTGATGCGAAGACCGCCTTTTTTCATTTTGAATTGGTGCATCCCGTACATCATCATGTCCAGATTTTGGTCTGACATCAGCACCCCATCTCCGACCATCGCCAACTTCGTATCTGGATCAACGGCAACGGGCTTTTCAGCATCTGGATGGATGATGAGCTTTTGATAGGTGGGCTCACCGTATTGCCCCACCATTTCCATGACTTCTTGCCCGCCCTGTACACCTGCAAATACAAAGTGTTCAGGATGGATTTTAAATGGAAGAGCTGGATCGACCATCTTGTTTAGTTCTTGATTGAAAGCCAGGAAATCCCCAAGAGTCAGACCGTCGACATCGACGTCAACGTATGCCGACTGCAAGTTGTGTCCTTTCACGGTTTTTGAAGCAATCTCGTGCCACATGTTGTCAGATTCGGCTAACTTGTTTGCATAGAGTTCCAGTATTTTCTCAGACCCCAAGGCGAGTTTTGTTTCGATTTAAGCAGCCTTTACTTCCTTAAAAGGCAAGCTGAAGAGGGTGTCTGCATCAATGGATTTTCCCTTGTAAGTGAAATTGGCACCTACCTCATCCATTTCTCGAATCACATGGTGGGTACGTTCCAATTCTTTGGCTTGAATCCACTCGGGTGTTAGTTCTTTTCCGTTCATGTGCATTTTAATAGATAGATTTTTCATACTGAATACCTCGTTTGTTTTAAGATGGTTCTATCATATCTCGATCGTTGCATCTTCTCAATATGCAAAAATAGACCAAGGGTCCATTATCGAACCTTTGGTCTATTATTATCTAGTATCTTTTGAAAAAGAGTGCTGGAGATAGGTAGAGAATTGATCGAGTTCTGTCACAAGCTCCGTTAAGCTGAGTGGATCATGGCCTTGGCGGACGTAGGTGATATAGGTCATGGCTACAGAACTGAAGAGAAGTATGGGCACTTTCAAAACGCTGGGTGAGCAGAGACTCAAAGACCTCCAGCTCACGGTCCAATAATTGCTCTGCCAGGTCGTACTTGTCCAAATAATGAGCGTAAAAAGTTCCCTTGCTGATCAGATATTCTTTGATAATGAGGCTGGTAGTCAGCTTTTCAAAAGGCATTTCTTCCAGTAATTTTAAAAAAGTCGTTTCAATGCGTTGCTTGGTCTTGATGACACGGGCGTCAGTTTTCTTATCTTTCATAGGACTAGTACACCATAGCTTGGGCAGTTGTTCTTAAGCTGGATTTATAAAAGTTATTAGATTTGTATAAAAGAACAGTCTGTCTACGTCCTTTTTAAACGGATGACTAAATCAGGACATAGGTTTCAACCGCTTGCCCAGCCCCGTTTTCATTATTGGTCTTTGTCACGACTGCTGCTCCGTCTTTCACCTCTTGAGGAGCGTTGCCCATAGCGACACCGATGCCTGCTTTTTTGAGCATAGGAAGGTCATTGAAGTTGTCCCCCATGGTGAGGACCTCTTCTAAGCTCAAGTGGTAGTGATTAGCGAGCTCAACCAGAGCATCCTCTTTAGAGACGTGCTTAGCCGTGACTTCTAGGTAGTTGGCTTTGGAGAGATAAAAGGCGGTAGAAGGGAAGTCGTCGGCAGAAATAGTGCGATAGAGAGCTTGGATCTCTTCTGGCTCTCCAATTAAGAGCAATTTGTGGAGGGGCTTTGTCGCATCCAGCAAAGGATCCAATAGGGGAAGAATGAGAGGTTTTTCTCCTGTAATCCGGGCTTCCTCTTGACTCCATTGGTCAAGGCGGTCGGTCATCCAGTCTTTTCCACTATAGAGGTTGATCGAAACCTGAGGAAAGTGTTGGTTGGCCCAGTCGATAAAGTTCCGGGCCTCCGTCTTGTCCAAAGGATGCTCGAAAAGAACCTGCTCTCCCTTTTGGATCAAGGCACCATTGTAGCAAGCCATGGGGGAGTCTTCTATGCCGAGTTCTTTGGCAATGGGAGCCATCCCTTTTGGAGAACGAGCTGAAGCCAGTACGAAAGGAATGGTTTCGCGTTTTAAATCTGGGATCAATGCTGCCAACTGTGGATCGATCTGATGGTGATCATTTAAGATGGTGCCATCGATGTCGCTGATGATGAGACGAATGTGAGACATAATGGGGACCTCCTAATAGAGAATAGTGGTTTCACTGCTGATTTGTTTAAGGATTTCAGGGCTTGGTTTTTGATCGGTAATCCAATAGTCAAATTGCTTGAGACGAGCGAGATAGTAGTTAGCATGTTGGTGGAACTTGGCACATTCTGCTATCAACACCTTGGTACGAGTCCGTTCAAAAACGAGAGACTTGACTGCAACGTCTTCAGCATCCTCAAAGGTGACTTCGCCATTGGCTAAGCTACTCGCTCCAAAAAAAGCAAGATCAAAGCGAAGATTGTCCAGTATGTGTGCTTGATTCGCGTCATAGTAGAAGCGGTTTTTAGGGTAGAATTTCCCGCCCAAGAGATGGAAATCAACCTGGGAATGACTACTGAGCTGGATGGCATTGTCAAGGGAATGCGAATAGACCGTAACTTCCTTATTCAGCATGCCAGCAAGCAGGGTCATCGAGGTGGAAACATCGAGAAAGATCACTTGTCCATCTTGGATCAATTGCAGGGCCTTTTGAGCCATGGTAGTCTTTTCCTTGTTAGCCTTTTGACTACGGTCTAGATAAGAAGGGCCAGGTTCTTTGTTTAAGGGGAGAAGCCCACCATGGGTCCTACGGACTAGCTGGCGTTGGCTCAGAAGGGCAAAGTCTCTGCGGATAGTATCTTTTGAGACCTTGAAATAATCGACCATTTCTTTAGCGGATAGCTGTTTTCGCTCTTCTAAAAGTTCTAGGATTTTTTCGAGCCGTTGTTCCTGGTACATGAATTCGCTCCTTATTGCTGTTCTTGCCTTTATTGTACATCGTTTTGCAAGCGGATGCAAGTTTTATTAAGTATATTTAAGTGTTTGTGATCTTTTTCTTATAAAACCTTATTTCTGACGTTTGTTTTAAAGGGGGAATTCTGCTATAATATGTCAAAATAACGTGGAGGTTTCCTTATGGCCAGTGAATATGAAAAAATGATTGCAGGTGATTATTATAGACCTGCGGACCCTGAATTACGGGCTTTAGCCAAAGCTTCTCGGGAGAAGCAGGAAGCCTTTAACCAAGAAGTAGACCCTAAAAAAGGGGCGGTCATCATCAAAGAGTGGTTTGGCTCTACTGGTGAAAACCTCTATCTCAATCGTCAAGTTCTTGTGGATTATGGGGTCAACATCCATATAGGAGAAAATTTCTATGCCAATTATAATTTGACCATGTTGGATATTTGTCCCATTACGATCGGAAAGAATGCCATGATTGGTCCCAATTGCCAATTTTTGACCCCCTTACACCCGCTGGATCCAGATGAGCGCAACTCGGGTCTTGAGTACGGAGCTCCGATTACGATAGGGGACAATTTCTGGGCAGGAGGAGGGGTCACCATCCTTCCTGGTGTGACGCTGGGTGACAATGTGGTTGCCGGCGCAGGAGCAGTGGTCACCAAGTCTTTTGGAGACAATGTGGTCCTTGCAGGAAATCCAGCCCGTGTCATTAAAGAAATACCCGTCAAAAAGGAGAAGGAATGATCCATCGACATGAAATACCCATTTTAGAGTTTGATGACAATCCACAGGCAGTCATTATGCCGACCCACGAGGGGTTAGACCTGCACCTACCTGAAAAATGTGTTTATGCTTTCTTGGAAGATGAGATTGATCGCTTTGCGGAAGCTGTTGGAGCCAAACAAGTAGCTAGCTTTGTCTCAGCTACCAAGGTCTATCCGGTCTATGTTATGGAGTACAAAGGAGAGGAGATCTGCTTGGCCCAGGCGCCAGTTGGATCTGCAGCTGCTGCGCAATTCATGGATTGGTTGATTGGCTATGGAGTGAAGAAGATCATTTCCGCGGGTAGCTGTGGGGTCTTGGTGGACATAGAAGAAAATGCTTTTTTAATCCCGACCAAGGCCTTGCGAGATGAGGGAGCCAGTTACCATTATGTCGCGCCCTCCCGTTATATAGAGGTGGACAGCCGTGCCCTGACTGCTATTGAAACAGTTCTCAAACAAGCGTCCATTCCTTATCAAGAGGTCATGACCTGGTCGACCGACGGTTTTTATAGGGAAACGCCTGACAAGGTGGCCTATCGGATTGAAGAAGGGTGTAGTGTGGTGGAGATGGAGTGTGCTTCACTTGCTGCAGTGGCCCAACTTCGTGGGGCGATTTGGGGCTTGCTCCTCTTTACCGCAGATTCTCTTGCAGACCTGGAAAATTATGACCAGCGTGACTGGGGCTCTGAAGCATTCGAGAAGGCCTTAGAATTGTGCCTAGAGATGGTTCATCACTTATAAGTCTTTTCTCTTTTTATGATACAATGAAGCTATGTTAGTCAAATTATTTTTTAAACAATGGCGGGCCAAGCTGACTCGCTTGTCTCCAGCAAGGCGGATCTTTCTCAGCTTTGCCTTGGTTATCCTGATGGGCTCGCTTTTACTGAGTTTGCCCTTTGTCCAGCAAGTAAGCTCAACAGCAGGCTACATCGACCACCTTTTTACCGCGGTCTCCATGGTCTGTGTGACAGGACTCTTTACCCAGTCGGTGGCTTCGACCTATAATGGCTGGGGGCAATTGATTTGTATGCTCTTGATTCAGATTGGGGGCCTAGGGATTTTGACCTTTATTGGTCTCTTCTTTATGGAAAGTCGCCAAAAGCTCAGTTTCAAGGACCGGCAGACCATTCGGGATAGCTTTAGTTTTAGCAATAACCAAAGCTTGACCCGTTTTGTCCGCTCCATCTTTATTACCACCTTTACCATCGAAGGACTGGGGGCCTTGCTCCTCATGACTCGATTTATTCCTCGCTTTGGCTGGGGCCATGGGATCTTTAACTCCATCTTTGTCGCAGTTTCCGCCTTTTGTAATGCGGGCTTTGATAATTTTGGGGGCGATAGTATGATGAGTTTCCAGACCGATTGGTTGGTCAATCTGACCTTATCTGCTCTGATCATTACTGGGGGCTTGGGTTTCATGGTCTGGTTTGACCTAGCCACCAAGGCCCGCAACCAATCTGGACGCCGGACTCTTCGCTTTCATACCAAGGTGGTTCTCTGGTTGACGGCTGCTATCCTTCTTTTTGGGACAGTAACCAGTCTCTTGACAGAGTTTGATAATCCAGCAACCATTGGGTCCCTTCCATTGGGAGAGAAGATTTTGGTCAGCTTCTTTCAAACTGTCAGCATGCGGACAGCTGGCTTTGCCTCACTGGATTATACTGCAGTCCGACCAGTAACGCTCTTTGTCTATATCCTCCAGATGTTCCTAGGTGGGGCACCAGGTGGGACAGCAGGAGGGATGAAGATCACCACCTTCTTGGTCTTGATCCTCTTAGCTCGCAAGGAATTACTCGGGTTGCCACATACCAACCTAGGCAAACGAACCATCGCACCAGACTTGGTCCAACGTTCTTTTGGCACGGCAGTGATTTTCCAGTTGACCTTTATCCTGGGTCTCTTTGGCCTTTGTCTTGTGACGCCGGATGGTCAACGTTTTCTGTACCTGGTCTTCGAAGTGGTATCGGCTTTAGCGACAGTGGGTGTGACGGCCAATGTGACCTCAACCTTAAATGGAGCAGGGCTGGGGATTATCATGGTGCTCATGTTTATCGGTCGGATCGGCCCCTTGACCCTTATGGTCAGCTTGAACAATTACAAAGCCAAAAAGGCAGATGCCTTGCAATATGCCAAGGCAGACATCATTATCGGATAGGAGAGACTTATGGCAAATCGAACCATTGGAATTCTGGGATTAGGGATTTTTGGACAGAGTGTCTTAAAAACTCTACAGGACCAGGATGTGGATATCATTGCAATTGACGATCATGAAGATGTGATCAACCAGTATGAATCTATGATTACAACTGGAATTGTTGGAGACATTACGGAAATGGACCTCCTGGATGCGGCAGATATTGGGAACTGTGACACAGTTGTCATCGCAACAGGTGAAAATCTGGAATCAAGTGTGCTGGCTGTCATGCACTGTAAGGCGCTTGGAGTCGAGCACGTCATTGCCAAGGTCAAAAATGAAGTGACCAAGGAAGTTCTGGAAAAGATTGGGGCTGATCTGGTTATCCTGCCGGAGGTAGAAGCAGGCATGTCCCTCGCTAAAATGATTCTTTTCCAACACCGGATTGAAGTTTTCCAGTTGGATGAAGAAGTGGTGGTGGTCGAGTTTACGGTTCCAGCTAGCTGGGTAGGAAAAAGTATCCGAGACTTGGAAATCAGAGACCAATATCAACTCAATATCATCGGCTATCGAGATGGAGAAGACCAGCCCCTGCGGAGCCAGTTGGGACCAGATTTTGTATGGCCAGCTGAGGTACGCGTGATGGCAGTGACAGACAACCAATATTTGGATAGAATCCAAGATTTATTAGACTAATAGTGTAATGGAAACGGCCAAAAAGTTGTTTCAGAATGTTGATAACCTATTTTTTAAATAAAATAGGTTAAGTGATTCTGCAGAAAAATGATTTTTAATTTTTAAAATGAATCAACAATATACTGAAACTTTCCGCTGTGAGAAAAGTGTTTGAAACATGATTGTTTCAAACACTCGGGAGTTTTGAGACTATAAATTAAAAAGCGAAGAGGCTCAAAACTAAGTCATGGAACTTCAAAGAAGTTCGCTGACGTCCGTCCTCACCTAAGGAAAGTTTTTAAGATGACGTTGTCTTCAATATAAAATAAAACGGCCGAAAGGTCGTTTTTTTCTCTAGGTTAACTCTTCTTTAAGCAATGATTGCTAAAGTAAGAGAAACAAAAATACTTCCATTGTGGGAATAGAAGGATGAAAGATGACTTTTTTTAACAGAATACGACCCAAACAGCCCTTAAAAGAGCTCAAATGGTTTGATATCGGTATTGTGACGGCCATTCTTTTTGGGCAATTCATTGTCCGCTCGACCCAGCTGTTTTTAGCCAGTTTTCAGCCAGTCGCGCAGACTGCAGTAGCCACAAGCAGTAGCAATACTGCAAGTGAAGGAGCTGCTTATTCCAGCAATATGACCTTGCAGTTGATCTTGCTGGCTCTAGCCCTTCTTTACTTGCTGCTTCGTCGCTTTGATTTTAAACAATTGCCGATCCGCTTTAAGTGGTCCACCTTGATCTGGGTACCCCTGCTCTTTGCAGCGATGGGACTTTTTGGGGATGTAATCTCAACGGTTTCGGGTGAATACAATTACCTAAGTCCAAGTCTTTGGCCTTATATCGATCCCATGCAGATCCTCCATAAGTTCATGGCTTTGAGTCCCATGGCGATTGCTTATGGTTTGCTCAATGGATTTTATGAAGAATTTTTCTTTTTGGGTTTAATGACTTCGGTGAGTGAGAAGAACAAGTGGAAGGCGTTGGCCTTTTCAACCCTGATCCGCTTTTCTTTCCACACCTATCAGGGGCTTCTCTGGGCCCTTGTGATTGGCGTCATTTATGGACTCTTTTATTACTTCATGTACAAGAAGGTCGTCAAGAATCTCTTGCCATTTTTCCTCATGCATGCCTTGGCAGATATGTTTGGCTCGAGTCTCATGTATCTCTTGATCAATTGGGAAAGTTGATCTTATAAAATTTTAGGAAAGGCTCTGTCAAGTGTTGACAGGCCTTTTTTTGAGTGCTATAGTAAAAACGTAAACGCTTACATGGTGAGGCGAAGCAGATAAAAAGCGGAGGAACGACAAATGGCAGGATCAGTGATACAGGGAGAGAACTACCGAATCTCCGTATTAACGGAATCTTTGGTGCGCTTGGAATACTCAGAGGATGGTGTTTTTGAAGATGGTCAGACGCAAGTTGTGCAAAATCGTGATTTTGGACCTGTTGCCTGTGAGGTCGTAGAGACAGAAGAGGTCCTCGATCTGCATACGGAGCATCTCCACCTTCATTTTGAAAAGGGACCTTTTACACCGGATCGGCTTTTTATCGAGCTCAAGGGTCAGTATGCAGTCTATGGTAGCCGGTGGCACTATGGAGATCAGCCTGAGACCTTGAAAGGGACCAGTCGGACGCTTGACGAGGTCGATGGAGCTATGGAGTTGGAAGATGGGATCTTGAGCAAGGCCGGTTATGCTCTTTTGGACGATTCCAGTTCCTACTTGTATGATGTCGAAAGCGGATTTAGAGCACGGCCATGTCCAGAAGTGGATCTGTATTTCTTCGGTTATGGGCGCGATTATCTAGGGGCCTTGAAAGATTTTTACCATCTGACGGGACAACCACCCCTCTTGCCACGTTATGCTCTGGGAAACTGGTGGAGTCGGTATTGGCCTTATACCAGTCAGGAGTACACAGATTTGATGGATCGTTTCAAAGCAGAAGGGGTGCCTTTAGCTGTCAGTGTGATCGATATGGACTGGCACAAGACAGCAATTCCTGCTCGCTTTGGAAGTGGTTGGACGGGCTATAGTTGGAACCGGGACTTGATTCCTGATCCGGCTGCCTTCTTACATGGTCTTCATGAGCGTGGTTTAAAGGTGACCTTAAATGTCCATCCAGCAGATGGAATTCGCGCCTTCGAAGATGCTTACCCCATGGTCGCAAAACGCTTGGGATTAGATGCGGAAAAAGAAGAAGCGGCTAGCTTTGACTTTTACAGTCCAGCCTTTCGCGAAGCTTATTTCGAAGCTGTCCACCATCCCTTGGAAAATCAAGGAGTCGACTTTTGGTGGATTGATTGGCAACAGGGAAGTCATGGCAAGATGGATCCCCTTTGGTTGTTAAATCACTATCATTATCTAGACAATTGCCGAAAAGGCCAAGCTGATCTCATCTTATCGCGTTATGGGGGTCCTGGTAGCCACCGGTATCCGATCGGTTTTTCAGGGGATACCATTGTGACTTGGGAATCCCTAGACTTTCAACCCTATTTTACCAGCACAGCTTCAAATATCGGTTATACGTGGTGGAGTCACGATATTGGTGGCCATATGCGGGGTTACTATGATGAAGACTTGGCTCTTCGCTGGTTGCAATTTGGGGTCTTTAGCCCGATCAATCGTCTCCATAGTTCTTGTAATGCCTTTAACAGCAAGGAACCGTGGTTTTACTCGCCTGAGACCTGTCGCTGGATGAAGCAGTATTTGCGCCTGCGTCACAGCTTACTGCCTTATCTTTACACCATGAATGTGGCGACGCATGAAGAAGGACTGCCTTTGGTTCAGCCCCTCTATTACCATTACCCAAACGAAGAAGATGCTTATGAGGCTAAAAATCAATATTTCTTTGGTAGTGAACTCATGGTGTCCCCAATTACAGAGGCTCTGGATCCTGTCTATCATAGTGCTTCTGTGAGTGTTTGGTTCCCAGACGGAGTTTGGTATGATTTCTTCCATGATTGGAAGTATGAAGGAAGAGGCAAGCTCACGGTCTTTAGGACCAGCCAGGATATTCCAGTCTTTGCACGTGCAGGAGCCATCATCCCTATGGATGCACAACCGCAGACAGGGGTAGAGCTCCCAGAAATGCTGGACTGGCATCTTTTCCCAGGTGACAATCGTTCCTTCGTACTCGTTGAAGGAGAAGGAGATAACAGGGTTGAAACCCGCCTAACTATCAATTGGGATGAAAGAAAGATTAAGCTGGATTTAACAGGTGATCTAACGCTGCTTCCGGAAAAGAGACAGCACCGGTTCTTCCTCCATACCTTAGAGACAGCCCCTATCTTAGTGGACAATCACAGTCAGGAGATTGCGATGGGTGAGCTGCACTCGCGTCCTACCGCAAAAGAAGATCGGATGTTTGAGCTCTTGAAATCTGCCAACCTGGCCTACGATAGGAAGAATGAATTATTTGCGGCTTGTTCAACAGCCAAGGATTGGAAACAGTTGATGAAGACCATCACGCCTTTAGAGGAAGGTTTACGTCAACGTCTCTTTGAAGTGATTTATTCCAGTGAAGAGAATGAAGACTTGTAAATTCTTGCAATTTCACCCCTATTTTTGTATGATGAAAGTGATTTCACAATCATAAAGGAGAAGAAAAAATGGAACAAAAATGGTGGCATAATGCCGTAATTTACCAAGTTTATCCAAAGAGTTTCAAGGATAGTAATGGCGATGGCATCGGGGATCTCAAGGGGATCACGAGCAAGCTAGACTACTTGGAAAAATTAGGGATTACAGCGATCTGGCTCTCACCAGTCTACAAGAGTCCCATGGATGATAACGGCTATGACATCTCGGATTACGAGGATATTGCCTCCATCTTTGGTAGCATGGAAGATATGGAAGAATTGATCGCAGAAGGCCATAAACGCAAGATCAAAATCATTATGGACTTGGTGGTCAACCATACCTCTGATGAGCATGCTTGGTTTATCGAAGCACGTGAAAATCCAGACAGTCCAAAGCGGGATTTCTATATTTGGCGGGATGAGCCCAATGGTATTATCTCTGCTTTTAGTGGCTCTGCTTGGGAATTTGATGAAGGATCAGGCCAATACTACCTGCATAACTTCAGTAAGAAGCAACCAGACCTCAACTGGGAAAACGAGGAGCTTCGTCATCAGATCTATGACATGATGAATTTCTGGATTGACAAGGGAATTGGTGGCTTCCGTATGGATGTCATCGATATGATCGGTAAGATCCCAGATCAGGAAATCATCAGCAATGGTCCCATGCTCCATCCTTATTTGAAGGAAATGAATCAAGCTACCTTTGGCGATAAGGATCTGCTCACCGTGGGAGAAACTTGGGGAGCGACTCCAGAGATTGCTAAGCAATATTCCAATCCAAAAAATCAAGAATTGTCCATGGTCTTCCAATTTGAACACATTGGTCTTCAATACCAAACGGGTCAACCAAAATGGCACTACGCTAAAGAATTGGATGTGCCAAAATTGAAAGAAATTTTCACCAAGTGGCAGACGGAATTAGGAAAAGACGAAGGCTGGAATTCCCTCTTTTGGAACAACCACGATCTCCCACGGATTGTGTCAACTTGGGGGGATGATGGCGACTACCGTGTCAAATCTGCCAAGGCTTTGGCTATTCTGCTTCACTTGATGAAGGGAACTCCGTATATCTATCAAGGGGAAGAAATTGGGATGACCAATTATCCATTTAAGACCCTTGAGGATGTGGAAGATATCGAGTCAATCAACTATGCCCATGAAGCCTTGGAAAAAGGAGTACCACTCGAAGTGATCATGGATCAGATCCGCCATATTGGTCGGGACAATGCACGGACACCGATGCAGTGGAATGATGAAGCAGAAGCTGGCTTTACGACAGGTCAACCATGGCTTGCGGTCAACCCAAACTACAAAGAGATCAATGTTGAGGCTGCCTTAGCAGATCCAGACTCCATTTTCTATACCTACCAAGCTCTGGTGGCCTTGAGAAAAGAGCATCCTTGGCTTGTGACGGCTGATTATGAATTGGTGGACGCAGTAGACAAGGTTTTTGCTTACAAGCGGGTAGAAGGAGACCAAGCCTATTTGGTTGTTGTCAATCTTTCAAGCCAAGAGCAAGACTTACCGCTTGTCAATGGGGTTGAAGAGGTTCTCATTGCCAATACCAAGGTAGAACAAGTCCTCGAATCAGGCAAGTTGGCCCCTTGGGATGCTTTCTGTGTCAAGTTTGCCTAATGATGGTAAGAAAAAGAGAGTGGGACAGAAATCGGTAATTCGTTAGAATTCGATTTCGTTGTCCCACCTCCGCACAGTTGAGTAGGGCTGTAAAAGCTGATGAAATCAGCGTAGTAGAGCCCACTCAACCACTGCGTCTTGCTCGACAATCCAAAAACAATTGAGAGGCTAGGAATTTTGTCCCAGCCTCGTAGAAGCAGGTCTTTCTCAGTAGAAAAGGCCTGTTTTGCTTTTTTGGGGCTGTTCTTCTAGCAGAATCCGCTCAAAATCCGCTCAAAAATGGTTTGGGGGATGCTTGGGCTATAGGAAATCTTTATAAGAAGTCCTAGTTTTTGCTTTTGATCTCTGGTCTCAAGGCCCATTAAATCTGTGTTATAGTTTTTGGCTATATCAAAATTCGTGTAAAAGCAATTATACAAGACTCCTATCTTCTGATATGATAGTGTCAATTAGAATTTTTGGAGGACACAACATGTCAACTACAATTATCGGTTTCCCACGTTTGGGTGAATTCCGTGAATTAAAATTTACAACTGAAAAATACTTTAGAAAAGAAATCTCAGCAGACGAGCTCTTGGCAGCTGCTAAAGACTTGCGTGCTAAACACTGGAACATTGTTAAAGAACAAGGCATCTCAGAGATTCCTTCAAATGACTTCTCACACTACGACAATTTCCTTGATGCAGCCTTCCTTTTCAACGTTGTGCCTGCATCTGTTCAAAACTTGGATTTGACAGACCTTGAACAATACTTCGCATTGGCTCGTGGTTACCAAGGTGAAAAAGGGGATGTTCGTGCCCTTCCAATGAAAAAATGGTTCAACACCAACTACCATTACATCGTTCCTAAATTTGAAAAAACAACAGAAGTGAAATTGGCTGGTCACAAGATTTTTGATGAGTACCAAGAAGCCAAAGAATTGGGGATCAACACTCGTCCAGTAGTGGTTGGACCCTTCACTTTCCTTCAATTATCTGACTTTGAAGATGGTGTGAAAGCTGAAGACTTCGTCGACAGCTTGGTTGCTGCTTACCAAGAAGTCTTTGCCAAATTGGCTGAGCTTGGTGCGACTCGTATTCAACTCGATGAGCCAGCCCTTATCAAAGATTTGTCAGCTGAAGAAAAAGCTCTTTTCTTGAATCTCTACAACAAACTCTTGGCTGACAAGAAAGGCCTTGAAGTCTTGATCCAAACCTACTTTGGTGATGTTCGTGATGTCTACAATGACCTTGTAAACTTGCCAGTAGATGGTATCGGTCTTGACTTTGTTGAAGGGAAGAAAACGCTTGAATTGGTGAAAGGTGGCTTCCCAGCTGATAAGACCCTTTATGCTGGTATTGTGAATGGGAAAAACATCTGGCGCAACAACTATGAAAAGAGCTTGGAAATCTTGGATCAAGTTCCAGCTGAAAAGGTTGTCTTGACGACTTCTTGCTCCCTTCTTCATGTGCCATTTACAACTGCTAATGAAGATTTTGAACCAGCTATTTTGAACCATTTCGCCTTTGCGGTTGAAAAATTGGGTGAATTGCGTGACTTGGATGCCATCCGTAACGGTCAAGGTGCAGAAGCTCTTGCTGCCAACAAAGAACTCTTTGCAACTGAACGTGTCGGAGCAAATGCTGAACTTCATGCTCGCATCGCAGCTTTGACAGAAGCAGACTACACTCGTTTGCCAGCTTTCGCAGAACGGGAAGAAATCCAAAAAGAAGCCTTCAAGCTTCCAGCGCTTCCAACAACTACCATCGGTTCATTCCCTCAAACTAAGGAAGTTCGTGCTAAACGTTTGGCCTTCCGTAAGGGTGAATTGTCACAAGAAGAATACGATGCCTTCCTTGCTGAAACGATTGACGAATGGATCAAATGGCAAGAAGAAGTTGGATTTGATGTGCTTGTTCACGGTGAATTCGAGCGTAACGACATGGTTGAGTACTTCGGTCAAAACTTGTCAGGTTACCTCTTCTCTAAGAACGGTTGGGTACAATCATACGGTATGCGTGGAGTTAAACCACCAATCATCTGGGGTGATGTGACTCGTCTCAACCCTATCACTGTGAAATGGTCTAGCTACGCACAAAGCCGTACTGACAAACCTGTTAAAGGTATGTTGACTGGTCCTGTTACCATCCTTAACTGGTCATTCCCACGTGAAGACATCTCTATCAAGGATTCAACTCTTCAAATCGCTCTTGCAATCAAGGATGAAGTTCTTGACCTTGAAGCTGCAGGTGTGAAAATCATCCAAATCGACGAGGCTGCTCTTCGTGAAAAATTGCCACTCCGTCGTAGCGACTGGTACGAAGACTACCTTGACTGGGCGATTCCAGCCTTCCGTTTGGTACACTCAACTGTCGCACCAGATACACAAATCCACACGCACATGTGTTACTCAGAATTTACAGATATCATCCCAGCTATCGACAACTTGGATGCAGACGTTATCTCATTTGAGGCAAGCCGTTCAAACCTTGAAATCTTGGATGAGTTGAAAGCGAAAAACTTCCAAACAGAAGTTGGACCTGGGGTTTACGATATCCACTCACCACGTGTCCCACAAGACGGTGAAATTGATCACACTATCGAAGCAATCTTGGCCAAAGTACCAAGTGGCAAAGTTTGGATCAACCCTGACTGTGGTTTGAAGACTCGCGGAATTAAAGAAACAAAAGAAAGCTTGATCAAGCTGGTTAATGCCGCTAAAGAAGCGCGTGAACACTTGTAAGAAATGCTTCGAGGACCTTCTATCATCGTGTAGAGGGTTTTCGACTCATCCCTTATCCTAGAAATAGTGGCTCAGAGTTCTTGATCAACGAAACAAAAGAAAAGGATAGAATATGTCACAACACACACCGTCTCTGTCATTTGAAGTTTTTCCTCCAAATCCTGAAGTAGGCAATGCCAAGCTCTTACGTGCCTTGGCAAATATGCAGGAGCTAGCTCCTCACTTTATTAGTGTGACTGCTAGCAATAATAAATACAATATCAAAGAGACGACGGTTGCTTTAGCCAATTACATTCAAAATGAATTGTCTATTCCGACGATTGCTCACTTGCCAGCCGTCTATTTGAGCAAGGAAAAAGTGGCCGATACTCTTCATGAGTTAGATGAAGTGGGGGTTCATCGGATTTTAGCTCTGCGTGGGGATATTATCCCTGGTGTGGAACCTTTAAAAGACTTTCGTTATGCAACGGATCTGATTGAATTTATTAAAACAGAAGCTCCTCATTTTGAGGTGATTGGTGCTTGCTATCCTGAGGGACACCCAGATTCTCCGAACCAAATTTCAGATATTCAAAATCTTAAAAAGAAGGTAGATGCAGGGTGCTCTAGTTTGGTCACTCAACTTTTCTTTGACAATGAGCGTTTCTATGATTTTCAAGATAAGTGTACTTTAGCTGGGATCAATGTTCCTATTCATGCAGGAGTGATGCCGATTCTCAATCGCAATCAGGCCCTTCGTCTCCTTAAGACTTGTGAAAATGTTCATATCCCACGGAAGTTTAAAGCGATTCTAGACAAGTATGAGCATGATCCAAAGTCTCTTCGCGCAGCTGGCTTGGCTTATGCAGTCGATCAAATCGTTGATTTGGTCACGCAAGATGTGGCAGGTGTCCATCTTTACACCATGAACAATGAAGATGTCGCTTACCACGTCTACCAAGCAACAAAGGCTTTATTTGCTCATCAACCGAATCTTGAAGGGAATTAATCAACACTTTTAGTAGGAAGTGTAGAGATTGAGAAAGAATCGTTCTCAGTCTCTTTTTATTTGGATAAATCACTTGCTAAAAGCCAACTTTTTTTTTATAGTATTAATATGAAGTTTTTGGAGGCGCTTGCAATGAAGAAAGATCTCACGTTAAAGTTATTTGGACCCCCTAAGGTTGTTTTCAATCAGAAAGATATTCGATTTTCTTTCTCAAAGATGGAGGCCTTGCTTTATTACTTGGCAGTCATGGGCCAGGTCAACCGCGATGAAATCGCTGGTATTCTTTGGGGAGATAAGGAAAACCAAGTAGCTCGCAAAAACTTACGGAATACGGTTTACCAAGCCAATAAAATCTTTGAAGGAGATATCATTGTCTCTCCAAGTCGGAGCAGTTTGGCCCTTAATCCCGACTTGAGTCTTTCTTTGGATGTTCAGCTTTTTGAAAGAGATCCACTAAGTGCCTTGGATCTTTATCGGGGAGACTTTTTAGAGGGCTTCTATGTCAAGGATGATGAAGACTTTGATCAGTGGGCTTCTCGCAAACGAGATGCTTATAGGAAGCTCTATGTCGAAAGTTGCTATCAAAAAATTGAGCAGGTCGGTTTTGCAGATCCTAGTATAGAACGGTTACTCCATCATTTGGTAGAGCTGGATGAATATGAAGAGAAAAACTACCAGCTCTTGATGGAGTATTATAGCTTTCATCACCAGCTAGGAAAATTTTTCGAGACCTATTATAAGCTAGTTGATTTATTGGATCGCGAGCTCAGTGTGCGTCCCAGTCGAGCGATTGAGGAACTTTATCACTCCGTTTTGGAAGCCAAACGAACTCATAAACTGACCAATTGCTTGAATATCCGTGAACTTTCCTTCTTTGGTCGGAAACAAGAACTCTCGCAACTCGAGGAATACCTTTCCTTAGTCGAGACGGGTGAGGCGGTAGGTCCTTTTCTCGTGATGGGGCAATCTGGAACAGGTAAGAAACGTCTCTTGCGGCAGTTGGTCTTGATGTCCAATCGTAGTTTTAATTTTATTAAGGTAGAAGGAAGAGCCAGTAGTCAGAGCTACGAAGGAAGCAGCTGGAATGATCTCAGACAAGCTCTAGAGAAACTGGGGGATGAGATGGGGATTTCATTTCTGGAAGAGGAGAATGATCTCTTTTCTGTATGGAATCAGCTTCAAGGCCTTAGCAAAGAAAAACCGCTCCTGATTCTGCTTGAAAACGCCCAGTGGATCGATGCAGTGTCTCTAGAAAAAGTGAAACAACTAGAGGAGAGAAGAAACCAGGAGAAATGGCAACTAATTTTTACAGCTGAAGAGCCTCTACTAGATTTCTTCGTCAACTTCTTGGGGAGCTTGAAGGTAGAGAAACGCTTGTCTCAACTAGAGTTGACCAATTTTGATCCTAGTGAAAGTCGTGCTCTCTTGAAAGGGGAACTGGGAGCAATAGAGCCGGCAGTGATGGAGCAGATGGTCGAATGGAGTGAAGGCAGTCCGTTCTTGCTGTCCAGCTATATCGAAGAGTGGAAAGAAAATGAAAATTTAGAGCCCTTGCCGGATATCATTCAAGCTTATCTTTCTCAGGAACTCGGGGACATGAGCAGTGAGGGAGAGGCCCTTCTTCACTACTTATCTTGTTTTCATAAGCCGATCTCCCTGTCCATCCTGGCGGAATTGACAGCTACTGAACTTCCTGTTTTGACAGAATTAATCGAGCCTTTATCTGAAAGAGCAATCGTCTCAATCGTAGAAGAAGGGGAGGATCTCTCGGTTCAATTTTGCAAGCAATTGGTAGCCATGTACTTTTACCATCTTCTTTCGCCAGCTAGACGGCGGCTCTTCCATCAACAAATTGCGCAAAAATTGGAAGAAACTTTAGAAGATTCGACGGACCTTCTTCTTTATAAGGAAATTGCCTACCAATACAAGCAATCCCAAAATCTCTTGCGCTCCTTATCGTTTGAGTTGATCTACTTAGAAGAAATTCTTCAACTGGAGCATGAACTGTTTCCGATTTATTCCAAGGCAGATGAGGGGGTCCTATCAGACGGTACAAATAGCCATTTGGACATTTTGGGAGAGCTATCTCGCCTACGCCAAGAATTAGATAACCTCTTTTCAAGGCACCAAAGAGATAGAGAATACAAGTATTTACAATTGCGTTACTTGTACCTAGAAGGTCGCTATTTTATTCGAAGTGGGGAGTATCAAAAGGGCATACATGATATCCAAAAAGTCATCTCCTTTGCGCGGGAACTCAAACAATCCGACTTCCTCTTAGAGGGTTATCGGCAAATCATTTATTATTGCATTCAAACTGAAAATATCCCTGAGATGGCCTATTATACAGATTTGGCTTTGGAAGATGCCATCCAAGCTAATAATCATGAGGTCATCGCGATCCAGTTGCGTTTGAAGGGCTTGTATCACCTGATGGTTGGGGATGAGGAGCAGGCGACCCGGCATCTGTATCGTTCTATTGATTGCTTTAGTTTGACCAATAGCATGCAGGCCAAGTATGCCATTCAAATTGCGGCTTCTTTGGCCTACCTCGCTGAAATCGAGCAAATTAGAGGCCATTTCCAAGTAGCGGTCACCCACTTAGAAGAGGTTCTGCGTTTGGTAGGAGATCAAGCTGTTGATTCCGTCCGTGTTGTCTTTGATATTGATCTTGGTATCGCCTATTATTGGAAGGGAGATTTGATTCAAGCTCGCCGCTGTTTTGACAGAGCTCAGAAGATTTTGTCCAGTGTTCGCTTCCCTTGGAAGGAAGAATTGCTCGAATTTTACCAATCTTTAATTGCTTGTCAGCAAGGGGATCAGGAGAAGGTTGCGGATTATCTGGCTCGAAAAGAAAGGACGATGAATCCATCTGCTAATTCACGGGATAAGGGGATGGTTCATTATCTATTAGTTTTCTTATCTAATCAAAAGGAGAAGGGGGAAGAGCTCGATCCTGCCCTGAGCACCTTCTTGAAAGAAGATAAGAATTACTACAAAAAGGTGGCAGAGCAACACTTAAATCCCTATAGAGATCGTCAGTTTCTTAAGAAATTAAAAGACCTGTAGTGTCTCTTGCCTAAATCATAAGAGAAGGCTAAGCGGTCTGTTCTCCTTTCAGGCAAAGATCATTGTGCTGAAAATGAAGAAAAAGCATAGAAATACCCTAGCAATGAGTGTTTCTATGCTTTTTATGTGTGTAGAAATCTTCTTAGTTCAGTTTTTGTTGCGCCAATATTTGGGTCAAGTAAAAGATAAAGGTCGCAGCAAGGTTTGAAGTATGGTTGTCAATGTCATGAGGAGGAGAAACTTCCACGACATCAAATCCGACTAGTTTGCCACTGGCAGCAATGTGTTGGAGAAGCAGGAGGGCTAGTTTTGGATCGACACCAAGTGATTGGATGGCACTAACACCAGGAGCAGAGCCGACCGCAAAGCAATCCATATCGATAGACAGATAGATCGCGGTTTGGTTTTCTAAAAATTGATCGATTCGATCCAGAATGGCTTGGTGGCTCATCTGGAAGAGGTCTTGCCCGGTTAAGAAATCAATGCTTGGTGTTTTAGCAACGTAATTAAAGAGGAAGAGGTTATTATTGTGCTCTTGGATCCCAAGGATGAGATAAGGGAAGTCCTGCCCCCTGTCTTTCGCATGATCAGCCATTTGACGAAAACCTGTTCCAGAGTTGGGCCCGGTTTGGTCGTAAGGACGCAAATCAAAGTGGGCATCCAGATTGATTACAGCCAGTTGTTCATCTTTTTCCAAACTGGATTGAATCCCTAGATAGTGGCCGTAAGCAGTTCCGTGACCGCCTCCTAGGACAATAGGTTGGATCCCTAATTGGTACATGCGCTGGATCGCTTGTGAGAGACTTTCTTGGAGTTCTTCTAGTGAATGGTTGGGCCCGTCAATATTTCCCACATCATACACCGTTACATTGGTTCCCCAGTGCCATGGAAGTTTGGCAATTTGAGAACGGATGGCTGTAGGACCCTCGACCGCCCCTACGCGCCCATTGTTGATATAGACTCCTTTGTCGCTCTTAAAGCCGATGATCCCAAAGGTCATCCCCTCAAATGGAGTGAGGGTCTCGTCGTTCAGGTCTAAAAATTTGGTGACCATTCCCCATTTGGCCGTGTAGGGATTGTCCTCGATACTACCTTGGTAGTAGCTATAGGTCATTGGATAGTAGTTTGTGAGCAAGCTTGTCGCCTCCCTTATTTTTCTGAAAGCAGGCAGAGGCTGAGAAGATCGCCAGCCTCTGTTTTTGCTTTATCTTTACTGTATCAGTATTGAATCCTTAAGTCAACTGCTTTTTCGATGGTTGCTAAGAATTCTTCGCTTTCGACAACAGCAGATGCTTTATTGAGTTCTTCGAAGATTTCGATATCTTTGTCAAATTCAATAAAGTTCAGTTTTTGACGAATCAGCTCATAAGCTGGTTTTGTCCCTTTACCAAGTTCATGATTTTCTGGTTTGAGATCCAAGGCTTGGCAAGCTGCCATGATTTCAGTAGCAACGATGCGACGTGAGTTTTTAAGAATTTCTGCTGCTTTACGAGCGGCAGTCGTTCCCATGCTGACGAAATCTTCTTGGTTTTCACAAGATGGAATAGAATCGACACTAGCAGGGTGAGCCAAAATTTTATTTTCCGATGCAAGGGATGCACAAGCATACTGGGTAATCATGAAGCCTGAGTTGAGTCCAGGGTGTTTAACCAAGAAGGATGGTAATTTACTGAGTTGGCCGTTGACCAAGCGTTCCACCCGACGTTCAGATACGTTCCCGATTTCAGAAAGGGCGATCCCTAGGAAGTCAAATGGTTGCGCCATCGGTTCACCGTGGAAGTTTCCGCCGGAGATGACGTGGCCTTCTTTGGTAATGATTGGGTTATCTGTTACAGAGTTGATTTCAATTTCAACTTTTTCTTTTACATAAGCGATTGAATCCTTGCTGGCTCCATGAATTTGAGGAATACAGCGGAGTGTGTAAGGATCTTGGACCCGTTGTTGGGTTGCAACGGTTGTGTTCTTGCTTCCTTCAAGGAGGTTACGGATATTGCGAGCAGTTGCCAGTTGTCCACTTTGAGGACGGATGGTATGAAGATCTTCTTCGAATGGACTGGTAATCCCATTGTGGACTTCCATTGAGAGAGCACCAGCGATATCAGAGAGTTTGAGCAATTGGATACCATCATAAGTCGCAAGAGCACCGATACCGGTTAGGACGGTTGTACCGTTGATCAAGGCAAGCCCTTCTTTGGCAGCCAATTGGATCTTTTCAATTCCAGCACGATCTAGGGCTTCTTGACCACTGAGAAGTTCTCCTTTGTAGTAGGCATGTCCAAGACCCAACATTGGTAAAACCATATGAGCAAGTGGTGCTAAGTCTCCAGAAGCTCCGAGAGAGCCTTTTTCAGGGATATAAGGAGTGACTCCTTTGTTGAGCAATTCTAACAGTTTTTCAACAGTTGACAGACGAATGCCAGAATAACCTTTCAAGAGTGAGTTGATACGGATCAGCATGATGGCACGAACGGCATCTTCAGGAAGTGGATCACCGAAGCCAGATGAGTGAGTTCGGATCAGGTTTTCTTGCAGTTGAACAGTATCTTCTGGAGAGATGCTGACATTACAGAGGGAACCAAAGCCAGTGGTTACACCATAGACGACTCGTTTTTCTCGGACAATGTCATCAACGATTTTACGGGATGCGATAACGGCTTCTTTGGCTTGTTCATCAAGCTCACATTGGGCACCGTGCCGAGCTACAGCGATGACTTCTTCGAGTGTTAAGCTATTACCATCTAAATGAATCAATTGAGTCATATAAAACCTCCGATTATGAATAGTTGTTCTGTGGAAGTAGTGTTGTTTACTTCGGTTTGAATACCAAACATGGGCCCATTGTCTATGGATCTAAAAAATTGAAAGGAGTCATAGAGAAAAGGGCTCAGGTTTGATATTCGTGGAGTCCTAGATGGGTTAGGGAGCAAAACCAAGCCTCGCTCCCGTCTCTGTTCCCATCTAGTGTGTAAAGAAAATTAGTGAGGAAGGGCTTTAGATTTATGTAGTTTATCGCCGTGGAAAACAAAGTAAAGTCCACTTGCAATCACGAGACCGATGGCTCCCCAAACAAAGTTCATTAGGTTGTCCCCTGCAATCATCAAGATACTGATCACAACGGCTAGAACTGGGATAACGGGACCAAATGGTACTCGGAAGGTAACCTTTTTGTCTGGGTACATTTTTCTGAGCTTGATGGCTGCCAAAGCAGTTGGAATATATTGGAAGAAACGGAAGACAACACTGAAGGTTGCTAATGATTCGAAAGAGCCAGATAACAAGAGTAAGAAAGCGAAGATACCAGAGATGATAATGGCAATGACAGGGGCATTCTTAGAGTTTGTTTTTCCAAGCCCTTCTGGTAAGAGTTTTTCAGTTGCTAATGCGGCACCAAAACGAGGGACCATGATGGATTCACCGATGTTTAGACCGGCGATTGAAATAAGGGCTCCGTAAGAAACGAGGGGAGCTCCGATAGGGCCAATCATTTCGACAAATGCGTCTTGTACTGGTGCACCGGTTTGCATAATGCGACCACCAAGCATGGCGATTGTTCCAGCGATGATCAACATGTAGAGGACAGATACGATACTGATGGATCCCAAGATAGCGCGGGGAACGTTCTTTTCAGGGTTGCGCATTTCCCCTGCAACGATAGACATGGTTTCAAATCCGATGAAACCGTAGAAGATGTAGACGGCTGTACTAGAAATAGAACTGAAGAGACTTGTTCCACTTTCCAATTGAAGGAAAGGTGTGAAGTTGCCCTTGCTCACGCCACCGGAAATGAAGAAGATGGCAAAGAGTGAGAAGAGGACAATTGGAATTAATTTTGCAACAGTAGCTGTCAGAGTAAACATCTTAGAGGTTTTCAGACCGGCAATGTTCATCAGACTCAAGAGAATCAGCATACCGATACTGATCGGAAGGTTGTAGCCTTCAAATGCTGGGAAGGTGATGATGAAGATCTTAGCAAAGCCGGCTAACATGGCAGCCCAAGCGATAACAGTAACGGCCCAACCGAGAATCCCAACGTTAAAGCCAACGAAGTCTCCGAAAGCGGCTTTTGAGTATTGCATGGCTCCACCGTTTTTGTCGAAGTAGCCAGCTGTTTCAGCCAGACAGGCTGATAGTAGCATGACGAGAATGGCTACTCCGAACATGACAGCTAGAGAAGCTGGTCCGAGGCCAGAATAAATTTTTTGAGGGAGGAGGAAGATACCAGATCCGATCACGGCATTGATACCGTAAAGAGTGGCACCGCTAAAGCTGAATTTCGCTTTTTCTTGTTCCTCAATCGACTGTTTATGTGCTCCGTTCATAATGTTTCTCCTTTGTGAACATTATTGTAGTCCAGTCCAGATAGCAATCGGTTGCTCCCCAGACTGATGGGGTAAAAACGTGATTGTCATCTCTTGAAGAGGAGATGCTTGTTCGATCACCAGGAGCTCGTGAGTTTGGAGGGTTTGAGAATGATTGGTTCCCCATTTGAGTGTTAGCGGACAGAGAGCATAGATCAATTGATAGCGACTCTGACTTTTGACACTCTCTTTTGGGGATATAGCACTCATATGCCCCTGATAAGAAGGTTTGTAAATCAAATTAAAGTCTTGACAAGTCCCTTGGCTAGATACAGGATCTCCCCCATCAAAGAAGTAGCTTTGAAAAGGGTTCAAAACCACTTCTTTATGGTGATGGGTGAGCCTAATGGAGGCATTCAAGGGCATCAAGATTCGGTGGTAGCCGGTAAGATCGGTAAAGTTACTTTTTTCAACCTCTACCGTTGCAGTAGAGAGGCGGAAGTCAAAGGTCCGATCTGGATAGCTTCCTCCCTCTGGGGAGAGAAAGAGTTGGGTGGTTTGGCCACCGGACCAGGTAGAAATTTGATAATCTGCGGGGGTAAGATGAAGGAGAGTCACCATAGGACGCCTTCTTTCTTAAAAGAGACCAGTGATATTGCCGTGGGCATCGATATCAATCTTTTCACTGGCAGGTGCTTTTGGTAGACCAGGCATGGTCATAATGGTACCAGTGAGAGCTACGATGAAGCCAGCTCCGGCAGCCACCTTAAGGTTACTGATTTTAACTGTGAAATCTTTTGGTGCTCCCATCTTCTTCGCATCATCTGAGAAGGAATATTGGGTTTTGGCCATACAGATTGGGTAGTTTGAGAAGCCAAGAGCTTCTAATTCTTTCAGTTCGCGTTTGGCCGCTGGTGTTAAGCTGATGCCTTTACCACCATAGACTTTTGTGACGATCTTGGTCAATTTTGTTTCAATGCTGTCTTCTTCGTCATAGACATAAGAAAAGTGGTTTTCTTCTTGAGTCAGTTGAATGACTTTTTCAGCCAAGTCACGGCCACCAGCCCCACCCTTTGCCCAGACATCCGAAATGACGACATCTACGTGACGTTTCTTACAAGATTCATAGACAGCTTCTAGTTCGGCTTCTGTATCCAGTGGGAATTTGTTAATGGCAACGACCACAGGTAGACCATAGACTTCTTGGATGTTGGCCAAGTGTTTGTCTAGGTTTGGTAGACCATCGATAACGGCTTGGACATTTTCAGTAGCCAAGTCTGCTTTGGCAACCCCACCATGCATTTTGAGGGCACGGATGGTTGCGACGAGGACAACGGCAGCAGGTTTTAGTCCGGCCATGCGGCACTTGATATCGATGAATTTTTCAGCACCGAGGTCAGCTCCAAAGCCAGCTTCTGTCACGACATAGTCTGCATATTTGAGGGCCAATTTAGTAGCCAGCACACTGTTACAGCCATGAGCGATATTGGCAAATGGTCCACCGTGGATAATAGCAGGAGTATGTTCTAAAGTCTGCACCAAGTTCGGATGGATGGCATCTTTGAGGACAGCTGCCATGGCCCCTCCAGCCTTGAGGTCTTTGGCTGTGACCGGTTGTCCTTGGTAGTTGTACCCGATAATGATGCGATCAAGACGTTCTTTGAGATCAAGGATATTTTCTGAGAGACAGAGAATGGCCATGATTTCAGAAGCCACTGTGATGTCAAAACCATCTTCACGAGGAACCCCGTTTGTTTTTCCTTGTAGGCCATCGACAATATGACGGAGTTGACGGTCATTCATATCGACCACCCGTTTCCAGGTAATCCGACGAGAATCGATGCCCAACTCATTGCCGTGATGGATGTGGTTGTCAATCACGGCTGCAAGGAGGTTGTTGGCAATCCCAATGGCATGGAAGTCACCTGTAAAGTGAAGGTTGATGTCTTCCATAGGGACCACTTGGGCGTACCCGCCACCGGCAGCTCCACCCTTGATCCCAAAGACCGGGCCAAGAGAAGGTTCGCGTAGGGCAATGACGGCTTTTTCACCAATAGCTGAAAGAGCATCGACCAAGCCAACAGAGGTGGTTGTCTTTCCTTCTCCAGCAGGTGTTGGTGAGATGGCTGTCACGAGGATCAGCTTTCCATCTTCCTTATCCTTGAGTTGTTCCAGTTGGTTGCTATCAATTTTTGCCTTGTATTTTCCGTAGAGCGAAATGTCGTCTTCGGTCAATCCAAGTTCAGCAGCGATAGCGGTGATGGGCTTCATTTGGACAGAATTGGCAATTTCAATATCCGATAAAACCATAGAATCCCTTCTTTCTTTTTGTTTGGTAGGTTTATGATAGACTTTCTAAAATGGTTTGGTAAATGTTATCGGCAAGATCAGAACCTGTTTGGAGGAGTTTGAGTCCCTTGCTGTGGTATTCTTGGACGAAGTCTTGGTCCTTGATTCCTGAAATGTTGATCAAGACATTGAGCCAAGCCCCTTGAAGGCCAGCTTTAAGATTCAGAGCAGCTACCCCTAGGTCACTCGCCGCATTGGTGTTGGACTTGCCAACAGCTTCTTTGGTGGTTTCAAGAGCCTCAACGATAAGCTCCATCATAGAGAAGGGAGATACTGTTGCATGTTTCAAGGCTTGTTGCATGGCTTCACGACGAGCAGCCTTCTCTTCTTCCGTTTCTTTTGGAAGATCAAAGACAGCTGATACGACGTTGAAAGCTTCTGTATCTTTATCGATGGCTTCTAGTAATTGGTCTTGGAGGTGGGCACTTTTTTCGTGAACCCCTTTAATGTGGTCTTCAAATTCTGCGTATTTTTTCTTTCCAATGGTCAGTTCACAGACCATTTTTGTAAGGGAAATCCCATTCGCAGCAGATAGAGCCGCAGCAGAGCCACCACCTGGAGCTGGAGCATCTGAACCAAGAACCTTGGCAAACTCCGTAATACTTAAGTCAACTAGTTTCATAGATCCCCTTTCTAACCCAACAAGTGATTTTCCAAGACTTGTTTGCTGTAGTCAAAGTCTTCTAATTGTAAGTAGTATTCAGCAGAGTCGATCAAAGCTTTAGCAGGAGCCAGTCCAATGAGTTCTGTTCCGATGATGCGAACACCGTAACGTTGTGCTTCGAAACGAACGGTTTCAACGACACGATACAATGGGAATTGTTCTAAGTTGACCATGTTGATGGAGACTTGGGCGATGTTGCGATCTTCTAGCATGACACCGATCGCTTTACAGTACTTGTATCCACCGCTTGATCCACGAATGATTTTAGAAATCTTATTGGCAATCTCTAGGTCGTCTGTGTCAAGGTTGATATTGAAAGCAACGAGTGGCATCCGGACACCGACAGCTGTAACCCCTGCAGTTGGGTGAATCTTGCGTTCACCGTAGTCTGGCTTCCAGTCTTCTTCCAACAATTTTTCTGGCATTCCTTCAAATTGTCCTTTACGCACTTTCGCCAAGTTCTTCCGTTCTGGGCGAGTTGCAGCATCTTCATAAAGGAAGATTGGAATACCTAATTCACGATTGATGCGTTCGGCCACTTTGTTAGCGATCTCAACGCATTCAGCTGTAGTGATATCTTTGACAGGAACAAATGGACAAACGTCCGTTGCCCCCATACGAGGGTGTTCGCCTTCGTGCTTGGTCATATCAATGTTTTCAGAAGCGTATTTCACCAATTGGAAAGCCACTTCTTGAATGCTTTCTTCATCCCCAACGAGTGTAAAGACGCTACGGTTGTGGCTGGCATCAGACGAGTAGTCTAGTAAAGTGACACCTGGAATACTTTTTGCTGTTGCGGCTAATCCGTCGATCACAGCCTGATTGCGTCCTTCAGAGAAGTTTGGAATACACTCAACAATTTTTGCCATATGATTACCTCTTTTTATAGGAGAAGGTGGGGAGGAGAAGTCTTTGTATTTTCCTCCCCTTTCTCAGTTTTTATTTTTTGATGTTAAAACAATTTTTGAACGGCTTCTTTGACCAAATCTTCATCTGCCAGATAAGGAATGGTGATGTGGTCTGTTCCTGCATGGAGACGGTTGTACTCGATCGCTGTTTCAATGGCATGGTTATTCCGTGCCCAGTTCCGACGAGCAACTCCGCCCATGGTATCCCAGGCAATGGCAGATTTGATGATTTCGTCGATCCGGTGGCTACCGTCTAGGACGAGCCCAAATCCACCGTTGATAGCTTTACCGATACCAGTACCACCACCATTGTGGAGAGCGACGAGACTCATACCGCGAGCAGCGTTACCAGCGTAACATTGAACGGCCATATCACAGGTAACGTTTGAACCATCTTTGATATTGGATGTTTCACGGAATGGAGCATCTGTACCAGATACGTCATGGTGGTCACGTCCAATCATGACAGGTCCGATCTTGCCTTGGCGAATGAGTTCATTGAATTTCAATGCAATGTTGACACGGCCCATACAATCTTGATAGAGGATACGAGCCTGTGTACCAACGACTAATTGGTTCTTTTCAGCATCGCGAATCCAGTTGTAGTTATCGCGGTCTTGGTAGCGACGAGTTGGATCGATCGCTTCCATCGCTGCATGGTCAGTTGCAATCAAGTCTTCGTGTTTACCGCTGAGGCAGACCCAACGGAATGGACCGTATCCATAGTCAAAGAGCATAGGTCCCATGATATCTTCTACATAAGATGGCCAAATGAAGCCGTCCTTGTCATCCAAGCCATTCTTAGAAATTTCCTTGATGCCTGAGTCGTAAACAGATTTCATGAAGGCATTACCGTAGTCGAAGAAGTAAGTACCTTTAGCCGTCAAAGCTTTAATCACTGCAAAGTGACGAGCCAAGGTTTCATCAACCAGGCGATGGAAGGTTTCTTTGTCTTCTGCCAGCAAACGTGTCCGTTCTTCAAAACTAATGCCAACTGGGCAATAGCCACCATCATAAACGTTGTGGCAAGAGGTCTGGTCAGACAAAAGATGAACATGGACTTGGTGTTCGTTGACATATTCGAGTAAGTCTACGATATTACCATGGTAGGCAATCGAAGTTGATTCACCAGCTTCCAGTGCTGCTTGAGCCAATTTCACAGCTTCTTCGGCACTGTCGGTTACTTGACTAATCCAACCTTGAGAGTGACGGGTTTCGATCCGAGAGCGGTCTACTTCTGCAACGATGGCAACCGCTTTTGCAATTTCAGCTGCTTTCCCTTGAGCTCCACTCATACCACCGAGACCAGACGAGATGAAGAGTTTACCGGTCAAGTCGCCGTCATCAGGCACACCAAGTTTGAGACGACCGGCATTGAGAAGGGTGTTGAAAGTACCGTGAACGATCCCTTGAGGACCAATGTACATCCAGCCACCAGCCGTCATCTGACCGTAGTTCGTCACTCCCATTTCTTCAGCAATTTCCCAGTCGCGCATGTTATCATACTCACCGATCAAGAGACCGTTGGTAATGACGACACGAGGAGCTTCTGGTTTAGACTTGAAGAGACCCAGAGGGTGACCAGATTCAACCACCAAGGTTTGGTCTTCTGTCATGACTTCCAAGTATTTCTTGATCAAGTTGTATTGCATCCAGTTGGCACAGACAGATCCTGTTTCCCCATAAGTGACCAATTCATATGGATAAAGAGCAATTTCAAAGCTCAAGTTGTTGTCAATCATGACCTGCATAGCCTTAGCAGCGGTGCATTTTCCTTTGTACTCATCGATTGGTTTTCCATAGATGCGATCTTTTGGACGGAAGCGATAGCCATAGATCCGACCACGAGTTTTTAGTTCTTCCAGAAATTCTGGAATCAACTCTTGGTGGAATTTTTTAGGAATGTAACGCAAAGCATTTTTAAGGGCAATTTCAGTCTGAGCTTGCGTTAAGCGGAAGCCTCTATCAGGTGCACGACGGATTCCTTCTTGAAAAGTCGCCTTTTCAGGTAGGACATCAAAGTCAAGTTTGACAGACATAGCAGCTGCAATTTCTTTCTCGTCTATAAATGACATAGCAGAACCCTCCTTATAGTTGGACTGTGAATTTATATTTTCTTTATTGTATCGAAGAAACGTCAATAAAGAGTCAAAAAAAAATATAATTTTTAATAAAGCAAAAAAAAATGAGGGAAAAACTTTTTGACTTTTTTTTGACGCTTTTCCTGTAGAATTGTAAAATGAATAACAATGGAAATAGAAAGGAATGTTTCATATGTCTGCTGATATCCTATTAACCCACTTTAACCAATTGTTTTGTCCGAATGATCTGGGGCATCCTCTCTATGGCAAGGAGATGGCAGAGGCAAAAATTCTTTCAGATGCTTATATCGCCATTAAAGATGGAAAGATTCTTGCAGTTGGGACAGGTCAACCAGACCCAGAACTGATCGATGACCATACGGAAGTGAAATCCTGTGAAGGAAAAGTTGCGACTCCTGGATTGATCGATTGCCATACTCACCTGGTCTATGGAGGCAGTCGGGAGCATGAATTTGCTAAAAAATTAGCGGGTGTTTCTTACTTAGACATCCTCGCCCAAGGCGGAGGGATTCTGAGCACGGTTCGGGCGACACGAGAAGCTTCCTTCGATAATCTCTATGACAAGTCCGAACGACTGTTGGATTACATGTTGCGTCATGGGGTGACTACTGTTGAAGCCAAAAGTGGTTACGGTTTGGATTGGGAAACGGAAAAACGTCAGTTGGATGTTGTCGCTGCACTGGATCGGGATCATCAAATAGACTTGGTATCAACCTTTATGGCAGCCCATGCGATTCCCACAGAGTACAAGGGTCGTTCCCAAGAATATTTAGATCTCATTGTGGAACAAATGCTTCCGAAAGTGAAGGAAGAAAAGCTAGCAGAGTTCTGTGATATCTTCTGTGAAAAAGGTGTCTTTACAGCAGATGAATCTCGCTATCTTCTTTCTAAAGCTAAGGAGATGGGATTCAAACTGCGGATTCATGCTGATGAGATCGAGTCCATTGGTGGTGTTGATGTGGCGGCTGAATTGGAATCTACCAGCGCAGAACACTTGATGGTGATTACGGATGAAGGTATTCAAAAACTAGCTGCAGCAAAAGTGATTGGCAATCTATTACCAGCCACAACCTTTAGCTTGATGGAAGATACTTATGCACCGGCTCGTAAGATGTTGGACGCTGGGATGGCCATTACCCTAACAACGGACAGCAACCCAGGGTCTTGTCCGACAGCCAATCTCCAGTTTGCCATGCATCTGGGTTGCTTCATGATGCGCCTAACTCCAGTAGAAATTCTCAATGCGGTGACCATCAATGCAGCCTATTCAGTTGATCGTGCTAAAACAATCGGCTCTTTCGATGTTGGCAAACAGGCTGACATTACCATCTTTGATGCACCAAATCTAGATTATCTTTTCTATTTCTTTGCGACAAATCTAGTGACAGATGTCTACAAGAAAGGTCAAAAAGTCATTTAACCGACTCCATTTCATTTGGGACTTTGTTGGTTTGTAAAAATCAGCGAAGTCTTTTTTCAATTGTATCATTCTAGGGAATGGTACCGCTTTAGTGGGGAAATAAAATTTGATGTTCAAAGAATATTTTTCTTACTTTCTAATGTACAAAAAGGGAAATTCTTGATAGAATAGAGGTAATATTGAATATTTTCTTCAATATCATCTGTTTGACTCGAAAACAGATTGTTTAAACTATTAATCAAACGAACAGGTTGTTCAACAGACCTGTCTAGAAATTGTGAGGAGACAAGATGACTGTCGATTATAACAGCAAAGCTTACTTGGATAAAGTAGACGCTTGGTGGCGTGCAGCCAACTACATTTCAGCTGCTCAAATGTACTTGAAAGATAACCCATTGTTGAAGCGCGAAGTCGTTGAAAATGACTTGAAGGCTCACCCAATCGGACACTGGGGAACTGTACCAGGGCAAAACTTTATCTATGCTCACTTAAACCGTACCATCAACAAATACGACTTGGATATGTTCTACATTGAAGGACCAGGTCACGGTGGACAAGTAATGGTATCTAACTCATACTTAGATGGTTCTTATACTGAATTAAATCCAAACATCCCACAAAATGAAGAAGGTTTCAAACACTTATGTAAGATCTTCTCATTCCCAGGAGGAATCGCTTCTCACGCGGCGCCTGAAACACCAGGATCTATCCACGAAGGTGGAGAACTTGGTTATGCCCTTTCTCACGCTGCAGGTGCTGTATTGGATAATCCAGATGTGATTGCTGCCACAGTTATCGGTGACGGCGAAGGAGAAACAGGTCCATTGATGGCTGGTTGGTTGTCAAATACCTTCTTGAATCCAGTCAACGATGGGGCTATCCTTCCAATCTTCTACCTCAATGGTGGAAAGATCCACAACCCAACGATCTTCGAGCGCAAAACAGACGAAGAATTGGGCCTCTTCTTTGAAGGTCTTGGTTGGAAACCAATCTTTGCGAATGTCACTGCGATTTCAGAAGACCACGAAGCTGCCCACGCTTTGTTCGCTGAAAAATTGGATGAAGCAATTGAAGAAATCAAGAAAGTCCAAGCAGAAGCTCGTAAAGGTTCTGCTGAAGAAGCAACTCAACCAGTATATCCTGTCTTGATTGCTCGTATTCCTAAGGGTTGGACTGGTCCAAAAGCATGGGAAGGAACACCAATCGAGGGTGGATTCCGTGCGCACCAAGTTCCAATCCCAGTAGATGCTCACCACATGGAGCATGTCGATGCCCTTCTTTCATGGTTGGAATCTTACCGTCCAGCTGAATTGTTCGACGAAACTGGTAAACTAGTTCCTGAAATTGCTGAAATTGCACCAAAAGGTGACCGTCGAATGGCTATGAACCCAATCACAAATGCTGGTGTGATCAAACCAATGAACACAGCTGATTGGAAGAAACATGCCCTTCAATTCAACACACCAGGTGAAATCATGGCTCAAGACATGATCGAATTTGGTAAGTATGCGGCAGACTTGGTAGATGCGAACCCAGATAACTTTCGTATCTTTGGTCCAGACGAAACCAAATCAAACCGTCTTCAAGAAGTCTTCACTCGTACAAGCCGTCAATGGTTAGGACGTATGAAACCAGACTACGATGAAGCCTTGAGCCCTGCTGGTCGTGTCATTGACTCTCAATTGTCAGAGCACCAAGCAGAAGGTATGCTTGAAGGATATGTCTTGACAGGTCGTCATGGATTCTTTGCTTCTTACGAATCTTTCCTTCGTGTCGTGGATTCTATGATTACTCAACACTTCAAATGGTTGCGTAAGTCTAAGACACATACAACATGGCGTAAAAACTACCCAGCCTTGAACTTGAATGCAACTTCAACTGTCTTCCAACAAGACCACAATGGTTACACTCACCAAGATCCAGGTATCTTGACTCACTTGGCAGAAAAAACTCCTGAATATATCCGCGAGTACTTGCCAGCAGATACCAATAGCTTGCTTGCGGTGATGGATGAAGCTTTCAAGGCAGAAGATATGATCAACTTGATCGTTTCTTCTAAACACCCACGTCCTCAATTCTACTCAGCAGCTGAAGCAGAAGAATTGGTTCGTGAAGGATACAAGGTGATCGATTGGGCATCAACTGTTTCAGTAGATGAAGAGCCAGATCTTGTTATTGCAGCTGCAGGTACTGAGCCAAACTTAGAAGCTCTTGCAGCTATCACAATCTTGCACAAAGCCTTCCCAGAATTGAAGATCCGCTTTGTCAACGTTGTGGATATCTTGAAATTACGTCACCCATCCGTTGATGCGCGTGGACTTTCAGATGAAGAGTTCGACAAAGTCTTCACAACTGATAAACCAGTCATCTTTGCCTTCCATGGTTACGAAGGCATGATCCGTGATATCTTCTTTAACCGTCACAATCATAACCTTCGTGTACATGGTTACCGTGAAAACGGGGATATCACCACACCATTTGATATGCGTGTGATGTCTGAGTTGGATCGCTTCCACTTGGCACAAGATGCAGCTAATGCAGCTCTTGGAGAAGCAGCAAGCGCATTTGCAGCGAAGATGGATGAAACAATCGCCTTCCACCATGACTACATCCGTGAAAACGGAGACGACATTCCAGAAGTTCAAAACTGGAAATGGGAAAACGTGAATAAATAAGAAAAGAGAGTGGGACAGAAATCGGTAATTCGTTAGAATTCGATTTCGTCGTCCCACCTCCGCACAGTTGAGTAGGGCTGTAAAAGCTGATGAAATCAGCGTAGTAGAGCCCACTCAACCACTGCGTCTTGCTCGACAATCCAAAAATAATTGAGAGGCTAGGACTTTTGTCCCAGCCTCTTTTGTGATGAACAGCAAGTAACAAAAGGAAAAAGAATGAAAAAAGATGTTTGGAAAACACATATTTTCTAAAAAATGAAAGAGTTTTCAGAGAAACATTGAAGTAAAGTCGAAAAAATAGTAAAATGGAAGAGCTGATTGCAGCAAATCAATTCTTCTACTTTCTCCTTTTGATTAGAGGAGTAGCGTAAATTAGAAAATGGAGTATTCTATGAAGAAAAAAGTTATCTTGAAAAGCAGTATCCTAGCGGTTGTTGCGGGTCTCAGTGTTTTTACGATTAATAGCGTTTTTGCGGATGAATTGCCAGTGCAGTTCATGGGGGTCAATGACTTCCACGGCGCCTTGGAACAAACTGGGACAGCTCGTTTAGAAGGTGAAACTGTGAAGAATGCAGGAACAGCCCCACTTTTGGCAACCTATCTGAATGATTCACAAAAAGACTTTGAAACGGAGAATGCAGGAACGCCAAATGCCAGCATCCGTGTACAAGCTGGAGATATGGTCGGAGCTAGTCCAGCTAACTCTGCCTTGCTTCAAGATGAACCAACTGTAAAAGTCTTCAATGAAATGAACTTTGAATACGGAACCCTTGGTAATCACGAGTTTGACGAAGGACTTGGTGAATTCAACCGGATCATGAAGGGAGAAGCCCCAACGCCTGGTCAATTCAACAAAATTGTGGATGATTATCATCATGAAGCTTCCAAACAGGAAGTTGTCATTGCCAACTTGGTGGACAAAGATACCAATAAAATTCCATTTGATTGGAAACCATATGCAATTAAAGAAATCCCAGTGAATGACAAGACGGTTAAGGTTGGATTTATTGGGGTCGTTACGACAGAATTCCCAAATCTCGTCTTGCGTAAAAATCATGAACAATACCGTGTTTTAGATGAAGCGGAATCAATTGCTAAATATGCCCGCGAATTGAATGACCAAGGGGTTCATGCGATCGTCGTTTTAGCTCACGTCGCTGCAACAAGTAAAAACGGTGTCGCAGAAGGTCCGGCTGCAGACATGATCAAAAAATTAAATCAAATCTATCCTGAAAACTCAGTGGATATTGTCTTTGCAGGTCATAACCACCAATATACAAACGGGATGGTCGGAAATACCTTGATCGTTCAAGGTACGTCTCAAGGGAAAGCCTACTCGGATGTCCGTGGAGTCCTAGATACAGATACAGCTGACTTTGTCAAAGCTCCAACTGCTAAAATTATTGCGGTAGATCCATCGAAAGGCAAAGCAAAAGATGCCAAGGTTCAAGCGATCATCGATGATGCCAATGCGACGGTTAAAAAAGTAACAGAAGCAAAAATCGGTACAGCAGACAAGGCTGAAAATATTACCCGTGAATTGAATGCACAAAAAGAAAGTGCTGTTGGAGATTTGGTCACAGCAGCGCAACTAGATATTGCCAAAAAATCAGGTTATCCAGATGTTGACTTTGCCTTCACCAATAATGGAGGAATCCGTGCAGATCTCGTGGTGAAACCAGACGGAACTGTAACGTGGGGAGCGGCTCAAGCGGTACAACCATTTGGAAATATCCTTCAAGTAGTTGAAATTACTGGGGACCAAATCTATAAAGCTTTGGACCAACAATATGATGAGAAAGAGCTCTACTTCTTACAAATGGCAGGGATCAAGTACACCTATACCAAACCAGCCGATGCAACGGAAGAAAATCCATATAAGGTCGTGAAAGCTTACAAGGCAGATGGAACTGAAATTGATCGCAACAAAACCTACAAGGCGATTATCAACGACTTCTTGTATGGGGGTGGAGATGGCTTCTCAGTCTTCCGTGATACCAAATTGATCGGGGCTATCAATCCGGATACAGAAGTCTTTATCCAGTACATCCAAGATTTGGATAAGGCAGGGAAGAAGTTGTCTGCTTCTATTTTAGGCAACAAGACATTTGTAGAAAAAGTGGAAGAAGAAACTCCTGCTCCAGAACCAACTCCACAACCACAGCCAGCGCCAGTCGATCCAGTCAGTCCTGAAAATCCAGTCCATCCTGTAGCTCCAGTAACTCCGGCTACCCCAACTCCTCAACCTGAAAGCCCAGTTACCCCAGCTCAACCAATTACACCTGAAACGAAAGAAGTTGCAAGTGTCAAACCAGTCGCTGTCACTTATCATACGGGTGGTCAAGCAGAAGTAGCTGCTACACCAGCAACTCGTCTTCCCAAAACAGGTCAAGAAGAATTGGCTTCAACCGTCCTAAGCCTCTTTGGCATGACCTCACTAGCTTTAGCAGGATTTGTAGCTAGCAAAAAACGTGAAGAAAATTAATCAAAACTAGGAAGCATCCTCTCTAAGAGGGCTTCCTTTTTGTTTTTCATTGAGAGGGGTGTCTTTACCAAAAGGTTTCATCTTCAAAACCAATCGCTTACTTTCACTATTGATTAGGAAAATTGTCAGAAATAAACTAAATATTATACTTATTTTAGATTTTGACAGACCGCATTGACTTTACATAAAAGAAGGACTAAAATGAAGGCGTAGTAAACGCTTACAATAAACAAGGAGGTCTGGTTATGAGAAATGACAGACAACAACGATTTTCTTTCCGTAAATATGCCGTTGGTTTAGTATCAGTGGTAGTCGGGTGCCTTTTTTTTGGTCCGGCTGTTTTAGCGCAGGAACAGGAGGGGACGGTAGAACCACCTGCAATTGTAGCGCAAGAAGGGAAAGAAGAGGTTCAACCGTTATCTGGTTTGGAAAAAAATTCGGAGGAAGCTCTTCCAACTGACGAATCAAGTAAGGAAACTTTTTTGCAAGAGCAACCAACACCTGAGAAATCTCCTGAAACAGCAGATTCAAATGGGAATGTAGATTCCGCTTCTAATCCTAAATCTGAAAAGAAGGGAGTCGAAAAGAAAGAGGAACTGGAGAAAACAGCAGCAGAACACTCTTCAGTAGCCAATAAAGAAGGTGTTTCGGAAACTGTAACAGATCAAGCACGTGTTCAGGCCTTGGTACGTTTGGAGACGAAAAAACAGGATGTAGCAACTTCTCCAAGTATTGCAGACCAAATTCGGAATAATCTCCCAATCAAAACAGCAGTTTTAAAAGAGCTGGATGAAAAGGGAATTCAATATAAAAAATTAGCTGATTTTGATTTGGTCTTTAATGGATTTGTCTTGGAGACGAATTACAAGGATGCCATGGAGATTCGCAAGATAGCTCGAGTTGAAAACGTTGAGATTACCCCTCTTTCTACAACTATAGAAAACCAGAGTCTTCCGAAGAAGCAGACGACCCTGGTCCCAACCAAGGTGAGTGATGAAAATGAATTGATTAATCTTCAACCATTGTGGGATAAGGGAATCAAGGGGCAAGGGAGCGTGGTTGCTGTCCTAGATACTGGCCTAGACTATGATCATAATTTCTTTAGTTTAACGGATAAGAGTAGAGCCAAATACAAGAATAAAGAGCAGATGGAAGCGGCCATGAAGAAGGCCGGAATTACTTATGGTAAGTGGTACAACGATAAGGTGATTTATGCTTATAACTATTCGGATATGAATGATGAGATCAAGGAGGATGATCCGCGTTCGCACGGGACCCACGTGGCGGGCTCTGCAGTAGGAAATGCAACAAAACCAGTGCCAACAGGAGAACTACTTAAGGGGGTAGCTCCAGAGGCACAACTCATCTTTATGCGGGTCTTCTCAGATAAGAAAGGGATGACTGAACAAGGTTTTATTGTAGCAAAGGCTGTAGAAGATGCTGTGAAGTTGGGGGCAGATACTATCAATATGAGTTTTGGGGGTGTCAATGGGGCAGAAGCTGATACCAATCCGTTGACGCGTCAAGCTTTTGAGTTTGCAAGAAAATCAGGTGTTATCATTAATGCCGCAGCAGGGAATTATGCTGTGAGTGGATACTGGCAGGCTAAGCCAAAAGCAGATGCACCGGATACTGGAACAATGGATGAACCAGCTGTTGAAAAGGGAGTTTTAGCGATTGGTGCTTTCAATAATAGCATTACACATGAAACAAAAATTAGTTTAGAAGTTCCAGCTCTAAAAAATAAGGAAGAATTCCAGAATGGTCTGATTGACCTTCCTGTCTATCGCTTGATCTTTCCAGTAGAAGGACCACAGTCTTATGTTTATGTACCGAAGGGGGGAGAAGATACTTATCGAAATGCTACTGTAAAAGGCCAAATTGCACTGGTTGAAAGTGGTGGCGATGTATCAGATGAAGATAAGGTCAATGCCCTCAGACAAGCTGGAGCAAAAGGGGTCCTTGTTTATCAAAATGAAGAACAAGGAGATACCCTTCAAAATCTTTCCATGGGGTATTGGGGATCCTTCTATCCTGTCAGTGTACTTGGTCATTCTATCGGGAAAGAGCTAGCCACACATGCTGGGGAATATACGATCACTTTCCATCAAGAAGTCAAGAAAGTACCCTATAGTGAAGCGAATAAGATGCTCTACTTTACAGGCTGGGGATTAACCGCTGAAGGAATGTTGAAGCCTGATGTTACCTTGCCAGGTGGAAATGTGTACTCTGCTATCCCAGATGGTTCGTACGACTTAGATGCAGGTACGAGTATGGCGACACCACATGCGGCAGGGGCGACAGCCTTGATTAAGCAAGCCTTAGAACAACGATTCCCAAATTATAGCCCAGAGCAAATCCATACGCTTTTGCGACAATTAGTCATGAGTACAGCCAAGCCTCATTTTGATCAGGAAAGCAACAGTTACTCCTCGGTTCGTCAACAAGGATCTGGTCTTATGGATGCTGCAGCTGCAGCTTTTGGCGATGTCTTTGTAACAGGTGGAAAAGGAGCAAATAGCAGTCTGACCCTTGGAAATGTTAAAGATTCCTTCACGTTTGATGTCACTGTACATAATCTTAGTTCAGAAGCAAAAGAATTCACTTACCATACGGTCGTCAATACCGATCAAGTGGAGAATGGACGTATTACCTTGAAGATGCGTCAACTACTGGATCAAGAAGGAGAAAAAACCATTCATGTTCCTGCTATGGGAAGTGTGACGGTTCCGATTTCTGTGAATACCAGTAACTATACAAGTGAGCTCACGAATCAAATGAAAAACGGTTACTTTTTAGAAGGTTTTGTCTTCTTTAAAGATGCCAAAACTAAGAAAGACCTAGTGAGTCTTCCATATATTGGTTTTAAAGGGAACTATCAAGATTTACCAGGAATTGAAAAACCAATCTATGCCTTCACTGGGGATGAAAAACCATTCTATTATTACGCAAATGAAAAAGCGGAGCACCCTGAAAAAGACCCAGGGGATCACTTTACTGCCTTAGTCAGCTCTATTTGGAGAGGGGGCAAAAAAGTACAAGTTGTCTTGGGAGAAAAAGACGGGCACTATGATGGAAATAGTCTCGTATTCTCGCCAAATGGGGATGGATCCTATGATAGTGTTAAACTCAATGCAGTGGTCTTAAGAAATGTGGACAATATTCATTTGACGGTTTATCGTGCGGATGACGTCAAGAGAGAACATCCAATTTTTGAAAAAGGCAATGAGAGCCAGAAGAAATCAGATTATGGCTGGCGAATCAATGATCGTAGTAAGATTCTGTATGCGACACGTTGGAGTGGAAAAGATAAAAACAATCAGCTTGTGCCAGATGGGGACTATCAATATGTGGTCACTTATCGTCCAAGCACACCTGGTGCCAAACCTCAAGAGATTGTCTTAAAGGTCAAGGTCGATAAGCAAGTGCCACAATTGGCTAATACCAAGGATCTGTATGATCCAACAACCCGCCTCTTTAAGCCAGGTGAGATTGTTGAAACGGGTAGTGGGCTAGCTGGTAAATACCTCTCTTACCAAAAAGATGGTCAGGAAGTAGAAATCACTCCAAACGAAGATGGAACCTATCTTATCCCTGACGGAGTGGATCTAGAAACAGTACGCTTCTATATTTGGGACCGGGTCAATAATACCAATACCATGACTCTGGATGGAAAGACCGTTTCAGACGAGGTGACGACAGAAAATACTGGAACAGAGGAAGCAAGTCCGACACATGAAACTAGTGAAGCTACAGTGGGACGCTTAGAGGTACAAATTGTCAATGAAAAAGGAGAAGCGACCAATCAATATCCAGAAATGATGCGTTACCAAGTATTTGATAGTCGAGGAAATCGGGTTGATAAGGAATTTAATATTTATTATGAAGATCCACTACCAACTCTTCCATTTGGAACCTATACTGTAAAAGTTGTCGGTCAAGACCAAAACTACTCTTGGGTATCTCCAACAACGGTAACGGTGGAATTGAGCAAAGAGCATCCAGAAGGTGTGGTCAAATTTGTCTATCATTATATTGATAAAAATCGCTTTGATCTTGTCTTTGATAAAGAGCTTCCAAACGGAACCCGTGTCTTTGCCATCGATAAAAGGACGGGGCAAAAAGTGGAGTTGGATCAAACCCTTTACGAACCAAAGACCTTTGAAAAGATTCTAGTTAATGGAGATTATCAGATCCATATTGATTTGCCAAAAGGTTATCGCGCAGTAGAGAATGATTTCTTCTATACAGTAGGTGAGCGCATTAATCGCTACTTAACTAGTTTTGTCGAAGTTTCAGATGATCAGGTAGAGGATCCGATTGTTCCATCTTCTCCTATTCCATCTCCTCAACCGTCAACGACGACGCAAGAAGGTGAAAAAGGAAAACGGCCAGATGAAAACGAGACACATCCAATAGTCGCGAAACAGACAGATATCCGTCCAATGTTCCAGAAAGATCTTGAAAGAGTATCAGAAATGGATCCGTCGACTAAGGAGGTTACAAGTCAATCATCACCTTCTCTTCCAAATACAGGACAAGAAAATGAACAAACAGGAATGATCGGTTTGATGGTTCTTCTTCTCACTTTTGGTGCTATCCGCTTGAAGAAAAATCGTCCAGATCAAGGATAATCTTCTATTAGTTTAGTTGCAAGGATAAAATAAGGGTTAAGGTAGTGTGAAGCTACCTTAACCTAGTGTGTAAAAAGGAGTTTTTATGGAATTTCATCGACAACAGCGTTTTTCCATTCGTAAATACGCAATTGGAGTCGCTTCTGTTTTGATTGGTACCTTTCTAATGGGTTCAGCCGTTTCAGCTGATACGATCGTACCAACACCCTCTGTCGTAGAGCCTTCTGTAGTGGTGCCAGAAACCGCAGTAACAGATGAGAAAACAGCAGAACCACTTTCGGCTACTAAGGACAGTACGCCCGCTTCAGTTATAGAAGATGTTGCTTCTAAGAACCTTGCTACAGCTGAGATTGAGAGTAAGGAAAAGACAAATCAGTCTCTACCTTCATCTTCAATCGATACAAGCAGTTCGACTACAAATCAAGTAAAGGCAGAGAAGGCTTCACCTTCAGTTGCGGAAGCACCAAACGAAAATGGGGTTGCTGCTCCAATTACGACCCCTATTGAACCAGTAAAGGAAAATTTAGAAGAAACAAGCCCAGTTGAGATCATGGTTCGCTTGAAAGAAAAGGTTTCTGATGGGATTGGAGAGGTATCTCCGACTTCAAAAGAAACTCGCATTGAAAAAACCAATCAGGATCATGAACAGTTTTTGAAAGAGCTCGAAAAGCAATCCATTCAATTCAAAAAATTGTATGACTTTAATCTGCTTTTTAACGGCTTGGCTCTAGAGACGACTTATGGAGATGCTAAAAAGATTCGAGGACTAGCGCGTGTGGATGCTGTAGATTATGCTCCACTTGGTCGGACCAGAGTGGCGGAAACACAGCCCGCACCTGCATCACCGACTTCAACTACGACCAAGGTCAGTGAAGAAAATAGTCTGATCAATTTACAACCACTCTGGGATAAGGGAATCAAGGGTCAAGGGCAGGTAGTTGCGATCATTGATTCCGGTGTGGACCCTGCCCATGATGTTTTCCGTCTAACAGATATCAGTAAGGCCAAGTACAAGAGTGAGGCGGAAATTGAAGAGGCTAAGAAAAAAGCGGGGATCACTTACGGTAAATGGTACAACAATAAAATCGTCTACGTTCACAACTACAGTGATATGGATGACAATGTCAAAGAAGACGATCCAATTTCACACGGAGCTCACGTAGCAGGAACTGCTGTGGGAAACGCCTCTCAACCCTCTCCAAATGGTGAAATTATCCGTGGTGTTGCTCCAGAAGCCCAACTGATGTTTTTACGTGTTTTCTCAGATACCAAGGGCGGTCAAGTTCAAAATTTCATCTACACTAAGGCGGTAGAAGATGCGGTCAAATTAGGGGCGGATTCCATCAATATGAGTTTGGGAACAGCATCAGGTTCTGTTTATGATGTTGGAGAGATCACCCGCCAGGCCTTTGATACAGCAAGAAAGGCGGGGGTAACCATTACAGTTGCCTCTACCAATATGGCGACCAATGGCTTCTGGCACAGCAAGCCACTGGCCACCACACCAGATTACGGAATGACAGGGACGCCATCCGTCAATCCAAATGTCATCTCAGTCGCGTCTATTAATAGTCTCACCAAGCATGAGTCGACAGAAGCAAGCCTGACCGTAGATGCGTTAAAAGGTTCCGTGGACTTCCCAGATGGCAAGATTCCGATGCATTCCTTTGTAGAACGCGACGCTTTTCGGACAACCATCCCTCAAAGCTATCTCCATGTGGACAAGGGAGGGATCGACCACTACCAAGCAGATAGTATCAATGGGCACTTAGTTCTTACTGAGCGAGGCGGCGAAGTTTCGGATGTGGACAAGGTCAAAGAGCTCAAAAGAGCTGGTGCTACAGGTGTGATCTTTTACCAAACAGAGGAACAGGGAAATAATCCTGTAGGCTTTGATTTAGAAGGGCTCGGAGAACGATTCCCAGTTGGGGTTATTGGCCACGCTGCTGGACTTGTTTTGGCTCAGCATGCCAATGATTACCAGCTCCATATTGCCAATAAATTCAAACGTGTGCCTTACGATGCAGCCAATCAACTATCTGACTTCTCATCTTGGGGGCTATCAGCTGATGGGGATCTCAAACCGGATGTCACCCTTCCAGGAGGAATGATCTACTCATCTGTTAATAATGGAGAGTACTATATGGATAGGGGAACCAGCATGGCCTCTCCTCATGCTGCGGGAGCCACTGCACTGGTGAAACAAGCCTTGAAGGAGCGCTTCCCTCATCTTAGCCCAGAACAACTACAGGTTCTAGTCAAACAAATGACTATGAGTACAGCGATCCCTCATGTAGATGAGGAAACGCATGCCTATTCCTCTGTTCGTCAGCAAGGAGCGGGGGTCATGGACGTCACAGCAGCAGCTCTAGGAGACCTCTATGTGACAGCAAAAGATGCTAAAAGTAGCCTGACACTTGGCAATGTCACTGATACCTTTGAATTTGATGTGACCATCCACAATCTTTCCAATCAAGATAAGTCTGTCCGATATGAAACCACTCTTCAGACAGATCAAGTTCAAGATGGCAAATTCACCCTCCATCCTCGTCTATTAGAAACTTTAGACGGTAAGGAAACGGTGACTATCCCAGCCAATGGTCAGCGGACCATCCACGTAGCAGTTGATGCAAGCAAGTACAAGGAAGAGCTCAGCAAGCAAATGCCAAATGGTTATTTCTTAGAAGGTTTTGTACTGGTTAAAGATGCCAGCAGTCAAAAACATCTGGTCAGCCTCCCATATGTTGGTTTCCATGGGGATTACCAAAATCTTCGTGGCATTGAAAAGCCTATCTACGAATATACAGGTAGCGACAAGCCGTTTTACTACTACAAGGATAAGACCGATTATCCAGATGGAAAAGTCCCAGAAACTCCAGAGCGTCATCCAGACAATCACTTTACCTCTTTGATTAGTTATGTCTATGAAAATGGAGAATCCGTAGCCAAAACTCTTGGTCAGGATGGGGATCGCTTTGACGGGGATCAACTCTACTTCTCTCCAAACAACGATTCCAGCTTTGATAGTATCAAGGTAAAAGCCGTCATGCTTCGCAATGTTGAAAATGTACACCTATCAGTCTACAAGAAGGAGGACACAACTCGTACCAACCCGATTTACGAGGTCGGAAACGAAGTCCACCGTAAGACAGATTGGAGTTACCGGATTGGGAATCGCAGTGAAGAGTTTTATGAAATCTCTTGGGAAGGCTTGGACAAAGACGGCAAGCAATTACCAGATGGGGAATACCAATTTGTGATCACCTACCGTCCAACTGCTTCAGGTGCCAAGCAACAAGAGCTTAACTTCAAGGTTAAGATTGACAATACGGCTCCAAGTATCGAGTCTGGAAGTGCTCAGTACGATCCAGCAACACGGATTTTCCGCCCAGGTAAGGTACTTGAAACCGGTAGTGGCTTAGCAGGGACTTATCTGTCCTATGTCAAGGACGGGGAAACAGTGGCCTTGGAACCCCAAGAGGACGGTAGCTATCTTCTTCCAGAAGGGGTGGACCCTTCTACTGTTCGCTATACCATCTGGGATAAGGTCTACAATACCACTGAGATGGACATTGAAGGAAAGAAAGTAGAGGAAACGACTCCGACGAATGAAACCGGTTCAGATGAACAACCAAGTGAGACAGAGTCTGAAAAAACGAAGGCTGAAAAGGGTACCTTAGAAGTCGTCTTCACAGATAGCAGTGGCGAAGTCATTTCTTATTATCCATCCGTCGTTCGTTACCAAGTGGTGGACGACCAAGGACGTGTAGTGGAAGGAGAGTTCAATGCTTCTTACAATGGTGGTACCTTCCCAGACTTGCCTTTTGGTACTTATACAGCTAAGATCACCCTATCTGATTACCATTATGATTGGGGAACGGAGCTGGTGAAGAAGGTGACCGTTTCACCTGAAAATCCACATCCAAAAGTAACCTTTGCTTTCCATTATTTAGATGAAAACAAATTGACCATTGGATTTGATCAGCCGGTCCCTGCAGGAACGGTTGTAAAAGTGGTAGGGAATGACGGTATCAGCCGACTTCTCCCACAAAGCATCTATGATCTTCTGCGCTTTGAGACCATGCTGATGAACGGTTCCTATCGTGTCCATGTGGATCTCCCGGCAGGCTATCGTGTTGCGGAAAATGATTTCCTTTATGAAGTGAGCAATCGGATCAACTACCATCTTCTTTCTTTGGTCAAAGATGTTATCAAGCCAAACCCAGAGGTGCACAGTGGAGCGATTGTAGAACCATGGATTCAACCAGAAAATCCGACACTGGTGATAGATGAAGTGCCAAGTCGTCAATCAGTTACTCCGGCTACCCCAACTCCTCAACCTGAAACTCCAGTAACTCCAGCTCAACCAGCTGCAAGCGAAACAAAAGAAGTGGCAACAAACAAACCAGTCGCTGTCACTTATCATACAGGCGGTCAAGCTGAAGTAGCTGCTACACCAGCAACTGGTCTTCCAAAAACAGGTCAAGATGAATTGGCTTCAACCGTCCTTAGCCTCTTTGGCATGACCTCACTAGCTTTAGCAGGATTTGTAGCCAGCAAAAAACGTGAAGGTTAAGTCGTTCATCCGTTAACTGACCCTAAAAAACGTCCGTTCTTTTAAGAAACGGACGTTTTTGATCTTAGGTTGTTTTCTCCACCCAGACACTGCGGACAAAGAAGAGGCTGATCAGAGCTAGTGCTAGAAAGGCAACTCCAAGGTAATAATAGGGTTGATCCATTGTAGTAGATCGACCAGAGAGGTTGACAATCCCTCGGTAGAGGGCCCCGGCTGTGAGCGTAGCCACTCCTGAATTCCAAAGATTGAGGCTCAGGCGAGAGAAGCCTTTCACCATCAACTGTAGAAGCACTAGTAAGGCGCCACCGATCAAAGGAATCAAGAAGAGGTAGTGCATGAAGGCAGAGGTTTCGCCAAAACTAAAGTGTTCGTAGATGCGACTTCCGACAAAGAAGAAAGCCGAGATAAGAATGTACCATAGGATGGTCTTTTTCAAGCGTTGTTTAATAGGATTAGTAACCGATGTAGACAATGTCACTCACCGCCCTTTCTGAGATAGTACCATTTGTTGTTGGTTTGTTAATAACTTGGCCATTGAAGTAAAGGGTAGAAGATCCACCACCATCCAAGTTGTAGGCTGTTTTAACGCCATACGATTTCATCACTTCTGCTAATTGGTAGAGAGACAGGCCTTCACTTTCTGAAGTTCGTCCGTCTGACACGACGATAATGTAGTGGTTTTCATCGATGATCCCAATCGCTGTCCGTGGATTTGACGCCATAGATTGCCCAACCTCTGAATTGGTATCGACAGTAATTTCTCCATTTTCAACTAAGGAAGGACCGAAAGCGAGGAGATTGACGACCCCGTCCTTGACCAATTGATCTGCAGAGATCTCATCTTCGTAGATAATTTTGAAAGATCCATCCTTGTAAATGGCTAGGTCACCATTGCTTGAATCTTCCCGAACGGTATCACGGTAGACCACTCCATTTCGGATGACGTATCCTGTACTGTTAGCTCCGTAATAGTCACCATTGACTGCTAGAATGGCACTGTTGTTGGCGGCTGTGACAGAGGTCTTAGCAGTCACGTTGGTTCCGTAAGTGTTTTGTGCAAAGGCCGTTTTGAGGTAGTCAGATGAGCTGACTGTGATATCTGCAATGTAAACCTGGGTATTTTCAACCGTTTTTTCTGTTAAAGTCACCTGGATATTGTCATCTGAATAGCTGGTATCGGTCGTTGTAGCCGATGCAGCTGCTTTTTTGGCTGCCTTGGTGTCCGTAGTCGTAGCTTTTACGGTTTGGATGGCATCGGATAAGACGAAGGTCTTGAGCATCGAGTAGCTAAAACTGCTGGTTAAAAGAAGGCCAAAGCAGGCAGCATAGGTGTAGGATTTTTTAAAGAATTTCATGGTGGGGTGCAGTCCTTTCTTTGAAGATCACTTTTTTCTGGATCACCCATGAGACCAGAAAGAGGAGGAAGCCGACGACAATCTTACTGATCAGGAGATTGAGCCCGAAAGCAGTATAGAAGAGTCGAATCAAGAGCGTATCAAGAATAAAGAGGCCAAGGGCTAGACCAAAGTAACCACTTCCGGTTTTAGCAACGCTGTCTTTGTTCTTAAAGACCAAGTGCTTATTGGTCGAGTAGTTAAAGATGGAACTCGTCACACGAGCGATCCCATTCGCTAGGAGAATACGTAGACTAATGGGCACGGCCATCATCACGAAGAGGAAGAAGGCGTAGACCAGATAGTCAACGATAAAACTACTCAGAGAGGAGAGGGCAAACTTGAACATGTCCTTGTAGATCATGAGGCCATCTCGAATAGGTCGGAAGTGGGAGCCTTCGTTGTCATTGATATAGACCGTCTCGATGGGAACTTCCACGATGGGGAAGGACTTGCTTGCTGCAAGGAGCACATTCATTTCATATTCATAATGCTGTCCGTCAACCTCAAGCATGAAAGGCAAGAGATTCGTAGTGAAAGCTCGTAAGCCTGTTTGGGTATCGCTGACCGCCACTCCGGTTTGTTGCTTAAACAAGAAGCGGGTCAATTTATTCCCGAAAGCAGAACGCAAAGGAACTTTTCCAGAGAAGGCGCGGGCTCCTAGAATAAGTGCTCCAGGATGCTCTTGAGATTGGTTAACAACCCTGAAAATATCCCAAATTTTGTGCTGACCGTCTGCATCAGCTGTAACAATGCTTCCATAGGTGCCTCTTTCTAGAATGTAGTCATAAGCCGTCTTGAGAGCTTGCCCTTTTCCTTGGTTGTGCTCATGAGTCAGTACTGTCGCAAGACCCTCTAATTTGTCAAAAATCGCTTTCTTGTCAGCGTCACTCCCATCGTCGACCACGATGATGTGGAGATCGCTCTTAGCGTGGACCAAGCGAACCAGTTTGACAAGATTCAGATCCGGTTGATAGGCGGGGATGATAAGATAATTCATAATCGTTCCTCGTTTCTTGAGATTTGTTGTAGCTAGTATAAAGACTCAAGCTTAAAGCTAACTGATATCAGATTTCTTTAAGGAAAGAGGAGAAAGAAGGAGAGGGGTTTCTTCTATAAAATGTCATTTTTTAGGACATTTCTTTCTTTTTTCTCGAAGGGGACGTCCAGAATCATTTTTCAAATCCTAAAGATAATTCTTGCCTTTGTTCGAAAAGTCTGGTATAATAGTTTCTTGTGAGTAAACCTCACTTACCCCTTGTAAAGACTTGGGGTCATTAGTCCAAAAGGAGGAACATTATCAATGGCTAAATACGAAATTCTTTATATTATTCGTCCAAACATTGAAGAAGAAGCTAAAAACGCTTTGGTAGCACGTTTCGATTCTATCTTGACTGACAACGGTGCAACTGTTGTTGAATCAAAAGATTGGGAAAAACGTCGTCTTGCATACGAAATCCAAGATTTCCGTGAAGGACTTTACCACATCGTAAACGTTGAAGCGAACGACGCTGTAGCTCTTAACGAGTTCGACCGTCTTTCAAAAATCAACGGTGACATTCTTCGTCACATGATCGTAAAAGTTGACGCGTAAGAAATCATCAGAGGTGACTTATGATTAACAATGTTGTACTTGTCGGTCGTATGACCCGTGATGCTGAACTTCGCTACACTCCAAGCAATCAAGCAGTTGCTACTTTCAGCCTAGCTGTCAACCGCAACTTCAAGAGTCAAAATGGAGAGCGCGAAGCCGATTTCATCAACTGTGTGATCTGGCGTCAGCAAGCAGAAAACTTAGCCAACTGGGCTAAGAAAGGTGCTTTGATTGGGATTACCGGTCGCATTCAAACACGTAATTACGAAAACCAGCAAGGTCAACGTGTTTATGTCACTGAAGTCGTAGCAGACAGCTTCCAACTATTGGAAAGCCGTGCAGCACGCGAAGGGCATGCAGGTGGTGGCTATTCATCAGGCAACGGTGGTTTTGCTGGAAATGCAACCCCAAGTTTTGGTGGATCTGAACCAAGCAATGCAGCGCCAAACTTTGGTCGTGAAGAAAATCCATTTGGAGCGAATCCAATGGATATCTCAGACGACGATCTTCCATTCTAAGAATGGGTTTAACGAATTAAAACTATAAAGGAGAATTAAACATGGCTCAACAACGTCGTGGCGGATTCAAACGCCGTAAAAAAGTTGATTACATCGCAGCAAACAAAATCGAATATGTCGATTACAAAGATACTGAGCTTCTTAGCCGTTTCGTTTCAGAACGTGGGAAAATCCTTCCTCGTCGTGTAACTGGAACTTCAGCGAAGAACCAACGTAAAGTAACAACAGCTATCAAACGCGCTCGCGTAATGGCTTTGATGCCTTTCGTAAACGAAGATTAAAAAAAAGACCCGGGTGGGTCTTTTTTTTCAGGTCCAGTGGACCTCTTTTTCACGAGCTTGAAAATAAAAAAGCGAGTAAGACCCTTATGGGTCTTTTTTTCAGGTCCGGTGGACCTCTTTTTCATGAGCTTGAAAATAAAAAAGCGAGTAAGACCCTTATGGGTCTTTTTTGCGAGCATAGAAATGTGATAGTGAGCTAGGTCCGTGTGAAGCTCTTTGACTTTTCCCAAGCTCTAATTATGCTATAATGATGAAGAGAAAGGTATCAAGGAGCGCAACATGAAGGAAGGTGTAATCATCAGGAGGATGATCAAGGCAGATATTGAGCACATCTCTCAAGCCTTTATCCACCAAGGGTGGCCAGGTAGAGAGGATATCTTGACTAGCTATTTTCAGGAGCAGGAGAATAGAGAGAGGGACGTATTAGTAGCTGAGTCGGATGGATTTGTGGCAGGCTATATCACTATATTACCTGTTGCCAAGCACGGTCCTTTTGTGGGAGTCTATCCTGAACTATCTGATTTTAATGTTTTTGAACCATTTAGAAATCGAGGGATTGGGAATCAACTCTTAGAGGAGGCAGAAAAAAGAGTCCGGCTACTATCAGAGATTGTTACTTTAGGGGTTGGTTTACACTCGGGTTATGGCCCAGCTCAAAGACTGTATGTCAAACGGGGCTATATCCCAGATGGATCTGGAGTTTGGTTTAGGGATCAGCCCTTGGCCCCTTACAGTTCTTGTGAAAACAATGATGACTTAGTCCTCTATTTTTCAAAAAGGTTGAACAGGGAAATACAGTAAAACAAAAACGGATGAAGACTTCATCCGTTTCTTTTTAGCGTCGAGTTGCGGGTGCTGTGCTCGAACTTTTAATATTAAAGCGTTTCTTGAGATAGAAGCGAAGGACAAGTGCTAAAGCTCCTAAAACGATGGCAAGGACATCTGGAATAGTTGGGTTGAGAACCTGTGGGAGTAGGGAAGTAAAGGACAAGACAATGACCCAAAGGAACATGACTCCAACAAGAATCGGCATAGATTTCCAAAGAGAAGGACGCTCGCTGCGATCTTTGGTGCCATCCATATACTGATAGAAGAAGTAGTACATAAGGTATAAGAGCAAAGCCCCTGTCAAACTTCCAAGGATCAAGGTGATCAACCCATAGCCAGTACGACGCGGAGCAACCAAGTTCATAAAGGCGCTAATCGCAGCAAAAACACCAAAGATAAAGAGGAAGGAATCCAAAATCATGAGAGAGGGAGCATCGTTTAATTTCGGATGCTCTTTTTCATAGCGCTCTTTCTCGCTGAAAGAGTTCGCCCATACAGTTGGAGCTCCAAAAAGTGTCCGTGCTGGAATTCCTTTTCCTTGGTTTTCATGGATAGCTGGAAGAATTTCTTGGATGAGGCTTTCTGCTTCTTCCTCTGTCTTTCCGTTTTCAAGCAATTGGTGTTTGGCGATCCGGATAAATTCTTGATTTTTCTTACTAAGTTGATGAAGGTCGGTGTGAGACATAGTTACTCCTTTGATGTACAAGTTTGGTTAGAACCATTTTTTATGGATGAGGTAGACGACGAGAGACCCGGTCAGGGCAAAGGCGATGAAAATAATCAGCCAGAAGGCATGGGGTTCGCCATTGAGCGGAAGCTCATTGTCCTTGAAGTTCATCCCGTAGGCCGAAAAGATCATGGTCGGAATGGACATGACAATGGTAACGAGTGCCAGGGTCTTCATGATATTGTTCTGGTTGTTGGAGATGATCGATGCGAAGGTGTCGGTCATGGAGTGCAGGATATTTCCATAAATATCTGCCATCTCGATGGCCTGCTGGGTTTCGATCAAGGTATCTTCCAACAGATCTTCGTCTTCTAGGTATTTCTTGATGTTACTAGTAGCACTGGTCAATTTCTTGATCACGCGCTCATTGGTTTTCAGAGAGGCCTTAAAGTAGACGATGGTTTTTTCCAACTCCATCAACTCAATCAGCTCTTCATTACGCGTTGATTTGTGCAATTGGCTTTCAATCTGTTCGCTTTTGCGATCCAGGGTACGAAGCGCAGACAAGTAAAGTTCAGCGTTGCGATAGAGGATCTGAAAGATAAAGCGCGACCGCATAAAGGTATAGAAATTCCGCAAGCGTCGGTTGATAAAGATATCGAGAAGTGGCAATTTCTCCAAGCAAGTCGTGATAATAGCCTCTTCTGTCAGGATAATCCCTAGCGGAATGGTCACGTAGTAGGTCTGATTGTTCCGCTCTTCCTTAATGGGAACGTCTACGATGATCAAGGTATACTCATCTTCGATGGTCATACGGGACATTTCTTCCGCATCGAGTGGTGCCCGTAAGTCGGCAATATCGATATTAAAAGCAGAGGCGATTTCCATCGATTCACTTTGAGAAGGGTTAACAAGGTTGATCCAGCTACCAGGTTCCAGCGTCTCTATTTCTTTAAATTCAGTCGTTGTCGATAAAAAGACCTGTTTCATGGTGCCTCCCCTTGTTTTTTTACACCTTAACATTATATCAGAAAAAGGACGGTTTTGGATAAAAGAATACTAAAAAATTTGTTATAATGGAGGTTAACAAAAAGGTGATTAGAGTAAGAACATGCAAGATAAAATTGTCATTCATGGGGCACGCGCCCATAATTTAAAAAATATAGACGTGGAAATTCCACGGGACAAATTAGTCGTGGTGACAGGTTTGTCTGGATCTGGGAAGTCCAGTCTGGCCTTTGATACCCTCTATGCAGAAGGCCAGCGCCGCTACGTGGAGAGCTTATCGGCCTACGCCCGGCAATTCTTGGGAAATATGGAAAAGCCAGATGTGGACTCCATTGACGGCTTGAGTCCAGCTATTTCCATCGACCAAAAAACAACCAGTAAAAACCCCCGTTCTACAGTGGGGACGGCAACAGAGATCAATGACTACCTGCGCTTGCTCTATGCGCGTGTAGGGACGCCTTATTGTATCAATGGGCATGGAGCGATTACAGCTTCTTCGGTTGAGCAAATTGTCGATCAAGTCTTAGAATTACCAGAGCGCCAACGCCTGCAAATTCTAGCTCCTATTATTCGGAAGAAAAAAGGCCAGCATAAGAATATCATTGAAAAAGTGCAAAAAGACGGCTATGTCCGGGTGCGGGTCGATGGGGAGATCTATGATGTGACAGAGGTTCCAGAACTGTCTAAAAGCAAGCAGCACACGATTGAAGTGGTGGTGGACCGAATCGTGATCAAAGAGGGCATCCGCTCGCGGCTCTTTGATTCGATTGAAGCAGCCCTTCGGATTGCGGATGGTTATGTCGTGATTGATACCATGGATGGCAAAGAGCTACTCTTTTCTGAGCATTATGCTTGTCCAGTCTGTGGCTTTACCGTTCCTGAATTAGAGCCCCGTCTCTTTTCTTTCAATGCGCCTTTCGGATCTTGTCCAGACTGTGATGGGCTGGGTATTAAGCTAGAGGTAGACTTGGATTTGGTGGTGCCAGATGATCGCTTAACCCTTCGCGAAGGAGCACTTGCTCCTTGGAATCCGATCTCTTCCAACTACTATCCACAGATGTTGGAGCAGGCCATGATCCATTTTGGCGTTGATATGGACCAGCCTTTTTCCGATCTTTCTCAAGAAGAAAAGGACTTGGTCCTCTATGGTTCAAATGGCAAGGAATTCCACTTCCACTATGAAAATGAGTTTGGTGGGGTTCGGGATATCGAAATTCCTTTTGAAGGGGTCGTAAACAATATTCACCGTCGTTTTCGTGAGACCAATAGCGATTTTACCCGCAACCAAATGCGTTCTTATATGAACGAATTGACCTGTGCGACCTGCCATGGCTACCGTCTCAATGACCAGGCTCTTTCTGTTCGTGTTGGAGGAGAGAAGGGGATGCATATCGGGGAAGTGTCGGATCTATCGATTGCGGACCACTTAAAAGCCGTGGACAAGCTGGTCTTAACGGACAATGAAGCTACGATTGCAAGACCGATCCTAAAAGAGATTAAGGATCGCTTGACCTTCTTAAACAATGTGGGGCTCAATTACTTGACCCTGTCACGATCGGCTGGGACCTTATCAGGTGGAGAAAGCCAGCGCATTCGCTTGGCAACCCAGATCGGTTCCAACCTCTCTGGTGTCCTTTATATCTTGGATGAGCCGTCTATCGGCCTCCATCAAAGGGACAATGATCGTCTGATTGCCAGTCTCAAGAAGATGCGTGATTTAGGCAACACCTTGATCGTCGTCGAACATGATGAAGATACCATGAGAGAGGCAGACTACCTGATCGATGTCGGCCCAGGTGCCGGTGTTTTTGGGGGAGAGATCGTTGCAGCAGGAACTCCAAAGCAGGTAGCGCGCAACAGTAAATCCATCACTGGACAGTACTTGTCCGGCAAGCGCAAGATTCCGGTTCCAACAGAGCGCCGTTCAGGAAATGGTCGTTCTATTGAAATTACTGGAGCAAGTGAGAATAACTTACAAGACATCACAGCGCGCTTTCCTCTAGGAAAATTTATCGCAGTCACTGGAGTTTCCGGTTCTGGAAAATCGACCTTGATTAATGGCATCTTGAAAAAAGCCATCGCTCAAAAGCTCAACCGCAATTCGGAAAAACCAGGGAAATACAAGACCATTCAGGGGATTGAGCATATCGATCGCTTGATCGACATTGATCAAAGCCCGATTGGCCGGACTCCTCGTTCCAATCCAGCGACCTACACAGGTGTCTTTGATGATATTCGCGATCTCTTTGCTCAGACCAATGAAGCCAAAATTCGGGGCTATAAAAAAGGCCGCTTTAGTTTCAATGTCAAGGGTGGGCGTTGTGAAGCCTGCTCAGGTGATGGGATCATCAAGATTGAAATGAACTTCTTGCCAGATGTCTTTGTCCCTTGTGAAGTCTGCCACGGACGTCGTTACAATAGTGAGACCCTCGAAGTCCACTACAAGGAAAAAAATATCGCAGAAGTGCTGGATATGACGGTCAACAAGGCAGTTGAATTCTTCAAGCACATTCCAAAAATTGAACGCAAACTCAAGACCATCCAAGATGTGGGCTTGGGCTATGTAACGCTGGGGCAACCAGCGACCACTCTTTCAGGTGGGGAAGCGCAGCGGATGAAGTTGGCTTCTGAATTGCACAAGCGCTCTACAGGGAAATCCTTCTATATCTTGGATGAACCAACGACCGGACTCCATACCGAAGACATTTCTCGCTTGATCAAAGTCTTAGAGCGATTTGTGGATGATGGCAATACGGTCCTTGTGATTGAGCACAATTTGGATGTCATTAAGACCGCAGACCATATCATCGATTTAGGACCAGAAGGCGGTGTCGGTGGCGGAACTATTATTGCGACCGGAACACCAGAAGAAGTAGCAGCAAATCCTGCTAGCTACACAGGACAATATTTGAAAGGAAAATTACAATGAATCAACGGATCAGCAACTTAAGAAACAAAATGAAAACCCAAAACCTCAAAGCGGTATTGATTAACAATTTGAAAAATGTTTATTATTTGACCAATTTCTGGGGTTCAAACGGTACCGCTTTGGTGACAGAAGAACGCGTGGTCCTCTTTACAGATTCGCGCTACACCATCCATGCCCATGCGACTTGTTTCCCCTTTGTAGAGATTGTGGAAACCCGCGATGAGTTGACTGCAGCTGCAGAGATCGTTAAAGACCTTGGAATCAAAGAACTTGGTTTTGAGGACGAAGTGACAGTAGCCTACCATGCCCGCATGGCTTCTGTTTTCAATAGCATTACCCTTCAATCCCTAGCGAACTTTGTGATGGAATTGCGCTTGATTAAAGATGAAACGGAGATTGCGGCCATTAAAAAAGCTTGTAGCATCTCTGACCAAGCCTTCCACGATATTTTGGATTATATCAAGGTAGGGCAAACGACAGAGTTGGAAGCAGCGACTTTCCTCGATTTTAGAATGCGGGAGTTGGGAGCTTCTGGTGTATCTTTTGATATTATTTCAGCAGCTGGTGAACGCTCTGCGATGCCTCACGCGACTCCAAGTGATCGGGTCATTTCAGCAGGAGATGCCTTGACCCTTGATTTTGGTTGCTTGTATGACCACTATGTCAGTGATATGACACGGACTATCTATGCAGGACATGTCAGCGACAAGGAAAGAGAAATTTACGAAACAGTTTTGAAAGCCAATCAAGCCTTGATTGCTGCTGCTAAAGATGGACTTGGCTTCCGTGATTTTGATAAAATCCCACGTGATGTGATCGAAGCAGCCGGCTATGGCCAATACTTTACTCATGGAATCGGTCATGGAATTGGGCTAGATATCCACGAAGAGCCATACTTCAGCCAAACGTCTAAAGAAGCTATTCAAGCAGGGATGGTTTTAACAGATGAGCCAGGTATTTATATCGAAGGCCTCTCTGGTGTGCGGATCGAAGATGACCTCTTGATCACAGAAACAGGTTGTGAAGTCTTGACCCTTGCTCCTAAAGAATTGATTGTCCTTTAAGATATACGTTTTTCTTAACTTCTGTTTAGACAGAGATGTGAAGAGAAGACTATGAAATGAATTGTAGAGTAATTCTTCTCCCAGACATCTTATTTGGAGTCCTATCCATTTTGGTATAGGATCTACAATAACAAAACACGAAAGAAGTAAAGGGTAATTTGGATGTGGATGGATCAGGGGCAGTCCATAGCAATCCTTTCTTCTCAAAAAGAGAAGATTGCTGTTTGAGAAAAATCAAATAGTGTGTTACAATAAAGAGTAATCTATTTTTAAAAAAGAGGTAATAAAACATGATCGAAGCAAGTAAATTGAAAGCTGGTATGACTTTTGAAACAGCTGACGGAAAATTGATCCGCGTTTTGGAAGCTAGCCACCACAAACCAGGTAAAGGAAACACTATCATGCGTATGAAATTGCGTGATGTCCGTACTGGTTCAACATTTGATACAAGCTACCGTCCAGAAGAAAAATTTGAACAAGCGATTATCGAAACAGTTCCAGCTCAATACTTGTACAAAATGGATGATACAGCCTACTTCATGAACACTGAAACATATGACCAATATGAAATTCCAGTTGTGAACGTAGAACAAGAATTGCTTTACATCCTTGAAAACTCAGAAGTAAAAATTCAATTCTACGGAAGCGAAGTAATCGGTGTAACAGTTCCTACAACGGTTGAATTGACTGTTGCAGAAACTCAACCATCTATCAAAGGTGCTACAGTGACTGGTTCTGGTAAACCTGCTACAATGGAAACTGGTTTGGTCGTAAACGTTCCTGACTTCATCGAAGCTGGACAAAAATTGGTCATTAACACTACTGAAGGAACTTACGTTTCTCGTGCATAAGAGACATCTCAGGGTGTCAAATAGAAAGGAACTTCTATGGCAACTGAACAATTTGGTGACATCGTTATTGCACCACGTGTATTAGAAAAAATTATTGCGATTGCGACAGCAAAAGTAGAGGGTGTCTATTCACTTGAAAATAAAAGTGTTTCAGATAGCTTATCAAAACGTTCGCTTGGACGTGGCGTATACCTTCATACCGAGGAAGATGGTCAAGTTTCAGTAGACATCTATCTCTATTTAGAATACGGAGTGGCTGTACCATCTGTCGCGGTAGCGATTCAAAAAGCGGTCAAGTCTGCGGTTTATGATATGGCAGATGTAACCTTGGATGCTGTCAACATTCACGTTGTTGGGATCGCAACCGAAAAATCTCCAAAACCAGACTTGAAAGACTTGTTTAACGAGGACTTTCTCAATGACTGATGAAATTTTATTAGAATCACGTCGAGAGCTGCGCGAGCGTGCTTTTCAAGCCTTGATGGCCTTGGAATACGATGGAGACATTGTTGAAGCTTGTCGCTTTGCTTATTTACATGACAAGGATATTGCAGAAGACAAAGAAGTTGATCTTCCTGCCTTTCTTATGAACCTCGTGACTGGTGTTTATCAGTCTAAAGATCAATTGGACCAACAAATCGGTCAACATTTAAAAGCAGGTTGGACAGTAGAGCGCTTGACCTTGGTAGAGAAAAACATCCTTCGTCTTGGAATTTATGAAATAACAGAGTTTGATACACCACAGATCGTCGCAGTCAATGAGGCAGTTGAATTGGCCAAAGCCTTTTCAGATGAAATCTCTTCACGATTTGTCAATGGTGTCCTCAGTCAATTTGTGACAGAAGAATAATGAAAAGGGAGTGGGAAAGAACTCTTAAAATTAAATAAGGTTGAAAAGGTTCCCCAAACCTTTTCAATTTTCCCACCCACGCATAGCTTCAACAGTCTGGGAGACTGTTGAAGGTTGTGGATAAAGGAAACTTTGTTTCCCTCATTAGGTCATCTTTGGAGCTTAAAAGGCGAACAAATACTTAGGAAACTTGCTTCGCAAGTCCTATCCACCACCTCAAAGCAGTGCTTTGAGCAATCAACCACTGCGTCATACAGTTATTTCTATTAAATATAAAAGGCTAGACAGTTTTTGCCCAGCCTTTTTTTGACGAATAATACCCCCTACAGTATAGAACTGTAGGGGTTGTTTTAGACACTTTTTCCAGAATGGAGGCTAACAGGTAAGAAATAACCCGTTGTCGTTACTTTTTTTCCTTCAATTTTTTGAAGTAAAAGATCAACCATGAGGATCGCAATATCTTTAAGAGGTTGTTGGATGGTTGTCAGTTCAGGAGTATAATTTTCGATAAATTGAGTGCCATCATAGCCGATTACTTTAAGATCTTGAGGAATCTGGAGTTCTAACTCTTTTGCAACTTTCATGATCAAGATAGCCGTCAAATCATCTGATGCAAAAATAGCATCTGGTTTTTGGTGGGTTAAGATCTGTTTGATTTCCATTTCTTTGCGAATAGGAGAAAAATCACTGGAAACATTAATGATTGGAGCATCAGGAAGGACGGAAGCAAAGCCAGCATGACGCAAACCTGTCGGGGAATTCGAATTATCATTTCCTGTGATCATGATGATGTTTTGGGAACCTGTTTTAGCTAAGGTTTCTGCAGCTAGGACCCCGCCGGCGTAGTTATCTGAAGAGACAACAGGGATTTCTGGGGAGAGGTTGCGGTCAAAGGCAATGATGGGAGCGGTCACCCGGTTATAATCATCGATTCCTAAGTTGTGACTTCCTGAAATGATACCATCTACTTGATTCGCTTCCAACATTTCAATATATTCGCGCTCTTTTTCAGAGTTATGTTCACTATTGCAGATGATGGTCTTATAGCCATGTTTAAAAAGTTGGTGTTCTAATTTATCGATCAATTCAGCGTAGAAAACATGACTGATGTTGGGAAAGATTAGGCCAACTAACTTGGCTGACTTTCCTTGCAAGCTACGTGCGACATTATTGGGTTTATAGCCCAATTCTCTCATGGCTTCTTGGACTTTTTGGATCGTTTTTTCAGACAGGTACCCTTTGTTATTGATCACCCGTGAGACAGTAGTAGGGCTGACGCCAGCAAGTTTGGCGACATCAGTTAGCTTTGCGACCATAATCAAGTTCGTAGTAAGTTCCAGTAAGGGTTCCAGACTTGATCAAGATTCCATTTTGATCTGCATGTGGGTAGACCCGACCAGAAAATACTTTTTCTCCTTTATTGATAAAGATTTCAAAAATCGAATTGTCAATGAAAATATTAGCAGTTGTCGCTTGGTTAGCGATCGTGCAACTACGGCTCGTACCGAAGTCTTGGGCATATTGCTCGCCTGCCTGGCTACGATCCACTGTGACCAATCCTTTAGCTAGATCAAATGTGAGAACTAAGCCCTTTCCTTCTGCATCTGCAAAGAGGACGATTTCGTTCAGGCTATCTTTTTCAAACTGCAATTCCAATTCATAGCAGTTCTTGGTTTGTGCCTTGTTGGCAAATTCCTCACTCTCAGCGCGCAAGTCCTTGATTGCTTCAACTGGGTATTGGTAGAGCTTGCCATCTTTGATGGTTAATTCTTTGACCAGCGAAAGAGCACCTTGGTAGTCATAGGAATCGGTTGGATAAGAAACGTCAGGAAGACCTAACCAGCTAACAGCATAGGCACGCCCATCAGGTGCATTGAATCCTTGAGTGGCATAGGCTTCAAAACCGTAGTCAAGATTATGTAATTCAGATACATCGACCATTTTGGCCTTTTCTGGGTCAAAGCTTGCCCCAATCTTGTACATATTTGGATAGATATTGTCATAATCGAGGACTGATTTGTCCAATCCTTGAGGACAGTAGAGGAGAACGGGTTGGTCTCCAACAAAGACGAGGTTGGGACACTCCATCATATAAGCTGTCCGGTCATTTGCAAAATCCAAGTCACCGACTGCAACCCAGTTGGTATAGTCATTATCTACAGCCTTGTAGAGACGGATGAATCCTTTCTTCTCAAGGTCTTGCCCGCCAACGATGGCGTAGTATTGATCTTTAAAGATAAAAATCTGTGGGTCACGGAAGTGATCAGTGGAGTCAGCCGGTTGATCAATCAAGATTTTGTCAATTTTTTCAATCTTTCCTTCTTTGTCCATCAAAGCACCGACTTGGTAGGGATGACGGACCCATTCAGCATCACGAACATTTCCAGTATAGAATAAGAAAAGTTTGTCATCAAACTGCATAGCAGAACCAGAATAAGCTCCGTGGCTATCCAGATCTGTGTCTGGAAGAAGCGTTACCCCAGTTTCTTTGAAATGAACCAAGTCTTCACTTTCTGTTTGTACCCATGATTTTAACCCATGGGCTGCACCAAATGGGAAATTTTGGTAAAACAAGATCCATTTTCCATCAAAGTAGGAAAAACCGTTAGGATCATTTAAGAGACCAGCTTTTGGCTCAACATGATAGTGTGTATGCCAAGGAGATTTCGCCATAAGATCTTGGATGGCTTGCTTTTCCTCCCTTGTCCAGTCTTCGTAACGTCGGTAACGACGTTCAGTTGTCCATTCCATTTTATTCCTCCGAATTTTTTCTTACTTCCATAGTACAGATTTCCCATTAAAAATGCAAGTGATAAATGGAAAAAACAGCTAAAAATGTCAAACGCTTGACACCTGCAAGAAGGAGTTTTAAAGAGGATTAAAAATGAAAACGAATGAAAATATGAAAGTTTTTGAAAACAAAAAAACTAGGAAGCACCCTTTGACAGCGCTACTAAAGCGATTATGTGAATGAAAATTCTTACATCCTATCAAAAGCTGTCAAAATAGTTTAAAAAGTTTCAAAAAAATCCTGCAAAACGGTTGACATATTTTCAATACGTGGTACAATTGAAAACGTAGAAACGGTTTAACCGTTTACATTACAAAAAACAAGGAGATTTTTGCAAAATGTCAAATACAGAAATTGCAAAGCAGGTCATCGATGCAATCGGTGGGGTTGAGAACGTTAGCAGTGTTGCTCACTGTGCGACTCGTCTTCGCGTGATGGTAAAAGATGAATCAAAAATCAACAAAGATGTTGTTGAGAATATCGAAAAAGTACAAGGTGCTTTCTTTAACTCAGGTCAATACCAAATCATCTTTGGTACTGGTACTGTAAACAAGATCTACGATGAAGTAGTAGCTCTTGGATTACCAACCTCAACTAAGGCTGAGATGAAAGCTGAAGCAGCTAAACAAGGAAATTGGTTCCAACGCGCGATCCGTACTTTCGGTGATGTCTTTGTACCAATTATTCCAGTTATTGTAGCGACTGGTCTTTTCATGGGTGTTCGTGGTTTAGTGAATGCCCTTGGTGTGACTCTACCAGAAGATATCACAACTTACACCCAAATCTTAACAGATACAGCCTTTATTATCTTGCCAGGTCTTGTTGTTTGGTCAACTTTCCGTGTATTTGGTGGAAATCCGGCAGTGGGTATTGTACTTGGTATGATGCTTGTTTCAGGTTCACTTCCAAATGCTTGGGCTGTTGCTAGTGGTGGTGAAGTGACTGCCATGAAATTCTTTGGCTTCGTTCCGGTTGTAGGTTTGCAAGGGTCTGTTCTTCCAGCCTTTATTATCGGGGTTCTTGGAGCAAAATTTGAAAAATCACTTCGAAAAGTAGTTCCGGATGTATTAGATCTTTTGGTTACTCCATTCGTGACACTCTTCGTGATGTCAATTCTTGGATTATTCGTTATTGGGCCAGTTTTCCACGTAGTTGAAACGTATATCTTAATTGGTACAAAAGCAATTCTTAGCTTGCCATTTGGTCTTGGTGGATTGCTTATTGGTGGAGTTCACCAATTGATTGTCGTATCTGGTGTCCACCATATCTTTAACTTGCTTGAAGTTCAATTGTTAGCAGCCGATCATGCTAATCCGTTTAATGCGATCATTACTGCAGCAATGACAGCCCAAGGTGCTGCGACAGTTGCAGTAGCTGTGAAAACTAAAAATGCAAAATTGAAAGCTTTAGCTTTCCCAGCAGCACTTTCTGCCTTCCTCGGTATCACTGAGCCTGCTATCTTCGGGGTTAACTTGCGTTTCCGTAAACCATTCTTCCTTTCATTGATCGCAGGTGCAATCGGTGGTGGATTGGCATCTCTCCTTGGACTTGCTGGAACAGGTAATGGTATCACTATCATTCCTGGTACAATGCTTTATATTGGTAATGGTCAACTTGCTCAATATTTGCTTATGGTAGCAGTTTCATTTGCGCTTGGATTTGCATTGACTTACATGTTTGGTTATGAAGATGAAGCTCCTGTGGTTGCTTCTGAAAATGCGACAACTGAACGTCTGGTTGAAGAAGAAACAACTGGAAATGTTCCTGCATCTCTTCAAGATGAAACGATCATCTCACCTATCGTTGGTAGTGCTGTAGCGCTTGCTGATGTGAATGATCCTGTCTTCTCAAGTGGAGCGATGGGAAAAGGGATTGCCATCAAACCAACTGAAGGCGTTGTCTATGCACCAGCAGATGCTGAAGTAACTATTGCTTTTGCGACTGGACATGCTTACGGTTTGAAAACAGCTAATGGTGCTGAAATCTTGATCCACGTTGGGATTGATACAGTATCAATGAATGGTGAAGGATTTGATCAAAAAGTAGCTCAAGGCGATAAAGTCAAAGCTGGTGATGTCCTTGGTACATTTGATGCAGCGAAAATTGCCGCAGCTGGTCTTGAAGACACAACTATGGTGATCGTCACTAACACAGCTGACTTTGCTTCTGTCACACCTGTTGCAACTGGATCTGTTGCGAAGGGTGATGCGATCATCGAAGTCAAAGCTTAATCGAAACAATAAGTTCTCAAGGACTGGTCTATCATCTCCAGTCCTTGAATTTTATTTCTCAAAAAAAGGTGTGTTTTTTCTTTAGAGAAGAGAAAAAGATTGACCACAAAATATGCTATAATAAATACAGGATATTTTTCATAATAAAAAAGGAGCCAACATGACAAAATTATATGGAAGTTTGGAAGCTGGCGGTACAAAATTTGTTTGTGCAGTTGGTGATGAAAACTATAATGTTGTGGAAAAAGTACAATTTCCAACAACCAAGCCAATTGAGACTATTGATAAGTGTATTGAATTTTTCTCAAAATTTGAGGATTTAGTTGGGCTTGCGATTGGATCATTTGGACCAATTGATATCGATCCAAATTCAAACACTTATGGTTTCATCACAACGACTCCAAAACCAAATTGGGCCAATGTAGATATCGTTGGGGCTTTCCGTCGTGCCTTGAATGTACCTATCTATTTCACGACAGATGTGAATAGTTCTGCCTATGGAGAAGTGGTCGCACGCAATAACGCGGGTGGTCATATCGAAAACTTGGTTTACTATACAATCGGAACAGGAATCGGAGCTGGTGTCATCCAACGTGGTGAGTTTATCGGGGGAGCTGGACACCCAGAAATGGGACACTACTATGTGGCTCAACACCCAATGGATGTGGAAAAAGAATTCAAGGGTGTTTGTCCTTTCCACAATGGCTGTTTAGAAGGCTTTGCGGCGGGTCCTAGTCTGGAAGCTCGTACGGGTATTCGTGGGGAAAACATTGAACTCAATAGCAATGTATGGGACATTCAAGCCTACTACATCGCACAAGCAGCAGTGAATGCGACAGTTACCTTCCGCCCAGACGTCATTGTCTTTGGAGGAGGAGTCATGGCTCAACAACATATGTTAGATCGTGTTCGCACGAAATTTACCGCCCTCTTAAACGGTTACCTCCCTGTACCTGATGTGAGAGATTATATTGTGACACCTGCAGTTGCCGGCAATGGTTCAGCGACCTTGGGGAACTTTGTCCTTGCAAAAGAAGTGAGCGAGAAGCTTAAAAAATAAGAAGCAATTGTCTCTTAGAGGTTAGAAACAAGAGCAAGGAGGCTGGGACAAAAGTCCTAGCCTCTCAATTATTTTTGGATTGTCGAGTAAGACGCAGTGGTTGAGTGGGCTCTACTACGCTGATTTCATCAGCTTTTACAGCCCTACTCAACTGTGCGGAGTTGGGACGACGAAATCGAATTCAAACGAATTACCGATTTCTGTCCCACTCTCTTCTTTCGTCTATCTATCAAGAAGTGAGGAAGGAATGAAAAAGAATATTGTAAAAGATGTCTTATTCTTGGGTCAAAAGTCAGAAGAAGCGACACCTGAGGATCGCACTTTGGCTTTGGATTTGCAGGACACCTTAAATGCTCATCTCCTTGAGTGTGTTGGTTTAGCGGCTAATATGATCGGGGTGAAAAAACGGGCGATTATCATCCGAATGGGCAATGAAAATCTGGTCCTGTTTAATCCGGTTCTCCTTGAAAAGAAAAAGCCTTATCAAACAGAGGAAGGATGCTTGTCCTTGGTAGGGAGTCGGCCGACCACTCGTTATGAGGAGATTTCAGTGGCCTATCGAGATGTGACTTGGAAAGCAAAAACAATTCATTTGTCAGGCTTTCCAGCCCAGATCTGTCAGCATGAAATGGATCATCTAGAAGGCATTATTATCTAAAGATGAAGGATGGAGTCGATTCGGCTCCATTTTTTTAGTTTTTATGGAAACTTTTTTCTTGACAGGGATCTTTTTCGTGTTAAAATAGTTCTCATAGTAACTTTAAAGTTCTTAAGAGAACTATTTGGAGGAATGATGGACAAACCGTTACAAGAATTTAAAAAGATCGGCCATCTCATTCACCTCATGGTAGAAAGAGAGGCCAAGAAGCAGGGGCTTGAATTTAGTGCAGGACCCCAAGGTCAGGTATTGAGCTTCTTATCTCATCGTGAAAAGGAGGGAAAAGTGACCTTGATTCGGGATGTTGAGCAGGAACTTCATATCGCAAAATCCGTGACGAGTAACCTGATCAAGCGGATGGAGAAAAATGGCTTTATTTATTTAGAGCCTAGTCCGACCGATAAACGGGCCAAGTATGTCTACCTAACAGACAGTGTGAAAAACAAGTTGAGTGACATGAAACAATTCTTTGAGGAAGTGGACCAGAAGATGATGGCTGGTGTATCAGAAGAAGAATTGGCCATCTTTTTCAAGGTCATGCATCAATTTTATGAGAATATGAAAAAAAGGAGCGAGGAATGATCAATATGTTTCGGCGGTTAACCGCCAAAGAATGGGGCATGATTGCCCTTAGTACGGTCTTTATCTGTCTGGCTGTTTGGATGGATTTAAAGACTCCTGAATACTTATCCGATATCACGACCCTCTTAGCCAAGGAGGGGACCAAGGTTTCGGATATCATGGATCCGGGAAGCAAGATGTTGCTCTTCTCTTTTGGAAGCTTTTTGATGGCAGTTTTTGTGGGCTTTTTAGCTTCAAGAGTCGCTGCCAGCTTTACGACGCGACTTCGAGGAGAGATTTTTCATCAAGTGATGGATTACTCTGATGCCGAGATCAAGAAATTCTCCGTTCCCTCTCTTTTGACTCGGACGACCAATGATTTGACCCAGTTACAAATCATGATCGTCATGGGGATGCAAGTCGTGACGCGTGGTCCCATTATGGCAATTTGGGCTTTGACCAAGATTTGGGGCAAGAGCGATGCTTGGACAACGTCTGTTGGGATAGCAGTCTTGATGGTCTTGATTCTGCTTTCTGTTCTGGTTCTGATTGCCTTTCCGCGCCAGCAAAAGGTTCAGGGCTTGACCGATGCCTTGAATGCAACGACACGGGAGAGTTTGACAGGAGTGCGCGTGGTCCGTGCTTACAATGCGGAAGCTTATCAAAATGAAAAATTCCAGGCTGAAAACAAGGGCTTAACCCGTCTAAATCTCTTTGTTTACCGTTTGATGTCTTTGATGAACCCTGTCATGACAGTGGTATCAAGTGGGTTGACCCTTGCTATCTACTGGATTGGGGCGCACTTGATCAATGATATCGCCATGCCAAAAGATCCTACAAAGATCTTCACCAGTCCTGCATTAGCGGATCGGACCAAGGTCTTCTCCGATATGATCACCTTCTCCTCTTACGCCATGCAGGTTGTCATTGGCTTTATGATGATGGTGGCCATCTTGATTATTCTTCCTCGTGCTTTGGTATCCGCAAAACGGATTAATCAGGTCTTGGCTCTAGAGCCGTCTGTTGATTTTCCATCTGAGTCCAATACTGAGTCTGGAGAAAAAGGAAGTGTAGAATTTCAAGATGTTTCCTTTCGCTATGGACGGACTTCTCGTGCTGTGATTGAACACGTGACCTTCTCAGCTCAGAAAGGACAAACTGTTGCCTTCATCGGATCAACTGGTTCTGGTAAATCCACTTTGGTCAATTTAATCCCACGTTTTTACGATGCGACAGAAGGAAAGATCTTAGTGGATGGCGTCAATGTCAAGGGCTATAGCCACCAAGAATTGAACAATAAAGTCGGCTACATTCCCCAAAAAGCAGTGCTCTTCAGTGGCACTATTCGCTCCAATATGGAATTTGGAGAAAGTAGTCAAGGAAAATTAGAGGATGAAGCTATTTGGAAAGCTCTTGAATTGGCCCAAGCCAAAGAGTTTGTTGCCGCAAAAGAGAAGGACTTGGATACAGAAGTAGCGCAAGGAGGAAGCAACTTCTCTGGAGGACAACGTCAACGTTTGGCCATTGCGCGTGCCCTTGCACGCAAGCCCGAGATCCTCATCTTTGATGATTCCTTCTCAGCCCTGGATTATAAAACGGATCGTATCTTGCGACAAGCCCTAAAAGAAGAGTTGGCAGATACGACCAAATTGATCGTTGCCCAACGGATTTCGACCATTATGGATGCGGATTTGATTTTGGTCTTGGATCAAGGGAAGGTCGTCGGTCAAGGTACCCACAAGGAATTGCTTGCGACCAATGAAGTCTACCAAGAAATTGCCTATTCACAATTGTCTAAGGAGGAGTTGGAACATGCATAAAACAAAACAAGAATCGTCCCTTTGGAGACAACTTTCTCCTTATTTGAAGGGCTTCCACCTATTTTTTGGAATTGCTATCCTCTTTTCGGTCGTATCGAGTATTATCACGGTTATTGGACCGGATAAGTTAAAAGAAATCACGGATACTATCACAAAAGGGATGGGAGGCGCCATTGATATTGACAAGATCACTTCAATTGCCCTGACCTTAGCCATTCTTTATGGAGTTGGAGCACTGGTGTCCTACAGCAGTAGTTTCATTATCTCAACCATGATTCAGCGCTTCGCGGAACGCTTGCGCAATGCCATCGCTGAAAAGATCAATCGTGTACCCCTCCAATATTTTGATAGCCATGAACAAGGAGATACTTTGTCTCGTGTGACCAATGACGTGGATCTCATGACCCAATCCTTTAACCAAAGTTTGGTTCAAATGGTCTCTTCTATTGTCTTATTGATTGGCTCCATCTTTATGATGTTTAAGACGGACTGGCATCTAGCTTTGACTGCTATCCTTTCCGTCTTTGCAGGCTTTGCTCTTTCTAGCATCATTATGGTCAAGAGTCAGCCTTTGTTTAAACAGCAGCAAGATAATCTTGCCAAAGTTTCAGGCTATGTTGAAGAAATCTATAGTGGACACAATGTGGTCATTTCCTATAATGGCCGTCATCAGGCCAAAGATCATTTTGATGCTATCAACCAAGATTTGTACCATAGCATGTGGAAATCCCAATTCTTCTCTGGTATCATGATGCCCTTGATGCAGTTTGTAGGGAATTTCGGATATGTCATGGTCTGTATCGTTGGGGCTGTCCTCACCATTAATGGGGATATTACCATCGGGACCATTGTGGCCTTTATGACCTATGTCCGCATCTTTACCCAACCAATTGGTCAAATGGCGCAAGGAATTACCCAATTGCAATCAGCCAGTGCTGCTATGGGGCGTGTCTTTGAATTCTTAGACGAAGAAGAAATGGAAGATGAATCCCAAAAAACACGCCAATTGGAAGCGCCAAAAGGTCATGTCACCTTTGAGCATGTGCGCTTTGGTTATTCACCAGATAAGACTATTATCCATGACTTTACTGCTGAAGCCAAACCGGGGCAAAAAGTGGCTATTGTTGGTCCGACAGGTGCTGGTAAGACCACTATGGTCAATCTCTTGATGCGCTTTTATGACATTCAAGCTGGTAAAATTGCCATCGATGGTGTGGATACTAAGGCCATGAGCCGTGAAGAAGTTCATGATGCTTTCTCTATGGTCTTACAAGATACCTGGCTCTTTGAGGGGACCATTCGGGAGAATCTGGTATTCAATCAAACTGATATTTCAGATGAAGCGGTCGAAGCGGCAACTCGAGCGGTTGGGGTCCATCACTTTATTCGGACCTTGCCGAATGGCTATGATACTGTATTAGATGATTCAGTGACCTTGTCCGTTGGTCAAAAGCAACTTTTGACCATTGCGCGTGCCCTCTTGAAGGATGCCCCACTCCTCATCTTGGATGAAGCAACCTCTTCTGTCGATACCCGTACGGAAGAGTTGATTCAAAAAGCTATGGACAAACTCATGGAAGGCCGAACCTCCTTTGTTATTGCCCATCGCTTGTCCACTATCCGTAATGCGGATTTGATTCTCGTGATGAAAGATGGAAATATTATCGAGCAGGGTAACCACCAAGAACTCATGAGCCAAAATGGCTTCTATGCTGATCTCTATAATAGCCAATTCACAGAAGAAGTGGCGTAACAACAAGATACAAAGGGCGTAACATGCAAAGTGAAAAATAGGATAGAAGGCAATTCTGAGTGCTTCTATCCTATTTTTATGCTGGAAGAAGGAATGGAAAAGACGAATCTTGTTGAGAATAAGATTGACTTCAGATGCCTGATAGTGAGAAAAAAGCTAGAAATAAGAAAAAAGAAGCCTTGCTTGACAGGTTTTCTAAGGATCGCGTATACTAGTAGTACGCAAAAATGATAAAAGACAGGGGGACCAATATGAAAACGAACCTTCGAGATTATCCGAAATTTTATCGTTGGCTAACCCTGCCCTTTTCGAGAGAACCATATCTTGTACAGGTCCTTCAAAGGATGAATCGAATTTTGACGTTTGCCATGCCAGGCATCTACGTCCTGGTCTTTTGTTGGCTGTTTTTAAAGAAAACTTCAATGGGAGGAATCTGGTCTTTCATCTGGATTCCTGCGTCGGGTTTTGTCTTATTTAGCCTCTTTCGTCATTGGGTCAATGTTCCGAGACCTTATGAGAAATGGGACATTCAACCCTTATTAGAAAAAAATTCATCCGGTCATTCCTTTCCTAGCCGACATGTTTTTTCGGCGACCATTATCTCCATGTGTGTCTGTCAGTTGTCTCTTCCGCTAGGAATGTGCTCCATGCTTCTATCTCTTCTATTAGCCCTTGTCCGAGTTCTTGGAGGGGTTCATTATCCCAAGGATGTCCTCGTCGCTTGGGGACTGGGACTCGCCTGGGGAGGACTTTTTTGGCTGGTTTAAATGAACAAATTGCTTAAAAATGACCTTTGTATAATGGCAGCTGGTATTGTATACTAGTAAGATAACATAGAAGAGGAGAGGCGATGAAGTACAGAAAAGCCGAAAAAGCAGATCTGGATCGGGTAGTTCAAGTGGCTAGTGCCGCCTTTGAAGAGTACCTATTTTTAAGAGTGATCAAAGACTTAGTTCGAGATCCGAAACAATACCCTGCTTTTGTTGAGAAAATGATGCGCATCTTGGTGAAGGTTTTTCTCAAGCACCATATGTGCCTTGTGGCAGAAAAAAATAATGAAATTTATGCAGTTGCCTTGTTGCAAAAAGGACCGATTCCTTTTCGGGCCTATCTCTTAAATGGCGGCTTTGGTTTACTCAAGTTTATTTCCTTGAAAAATATGCTGGCCTACTTTAAATTTATGGAGGACACGGATAAGGAATTGGAGCAAAATGTAGACTTTGATTGGTATTTGATGCTTCTCGCAGTTGCCCCTAAACACCAACGTCAAGGCTATGGCAGTCGCTTTATGACAGAAGGAATTGAACCTTTCTTGGAAGGGGTCCAAGGGGAAAAACTGGCCTTTTATACCAATACCAAAGGAAATGTCTATTTTTACACGAAAAATGGTTACAAGGAAATCTATTCAAGTGAGATTAGCTTTAACCAAGTAGAAATGGGAAGTTGGTATTTTTTGAAGGAACTAAAAAAACACTAAGGTTACAATCTTAGTGTTTTTTCATTGTAGCTGTGAATCTGCTTGAATGCCGAATTTTTCAAAGAAAGCTGTTCGTTCTTCTATGATAGCATCGGTCGGATTTTTGATATTCCGTAAGAGCTCAACAAGGTCCGGTGTGACTTCACGGAGCAGTTGCCCTAAAGACCAGATAGCCGTTGCAATATGGATCTGATTTTGCGAGGTCTCGATGATGTTCAGGAGTTTAGGGATGGCTGAGCGGTCATTGGCATTGGCTAGTGCAATGATGGCATTGCGCTGGAGGATATTCTTGCCTCGCCAGCTTCCAGCAACATGTCCGAATTTTTCTTTAAATTGACCGTTGGACAGTTCTATAAAGGGAATCAACTCTGGATGAGCCAGATCAGGATCGATTTCTGTTGCCAGGGGATTATCTAGGCCTTTGTTATAAGGGCAGCTAATCTGACAGATGTCACATCCATAGATGACCGTTTTAATTTTCTTACGAAATTCTAGGTCCATCATGCCCTTGTCCTGAGTTTGGAAGGACAAACAGCGTTTGGCATTCATAGAGCCATCTCCGATTAAACAGGAGGTTGGGCATGCATCTAAACAACGTCGACAGTCTCCACAACCATAGTCGACAGGCTGATCTGGTTCAATTTCGAGATTGGTAATCAATTCCCCCAGAAACATGTAAGAACCGTATTCTTTTGAAATGACCAAGCCATTTTTTCCGATAAAGCCAATACCAGCTCGTTGGGCGACAGCCGTATCAACCAGTGCTCCAGTATCGACCATGCCCTTGTATTCAAAATCTTGCGTCATTTCTTCAATCCCAGCAGCTAAACGGTTGAGCTTGTCTTGAAGGACATAATGGTAGTCTAATCCCCAGCTGTTGGGAGTGAATTTTCCTCTTTTATAGGCTGTTTTTTGAGGTTGTTGCTTAAGTTTGTGGGGGTAGGCGACAGCGATTGAGATGATGGTCTTGGCGGAGGAGAGACTTAATTTGGGTTGGATGCGCTCTTCAATATTCTTATGCTCGAATCCAGAGTTCCGTCCTTCCTCAACGGCCAAGCGGAGCGATTTTTCCAAATAAGCGAAGTCATCAGCGGTTGTAAATCCAATTTTTGAAATCCCAATGGAATGCGCCAGTTGGATAATATTTTCTTTTAGTGTCATCCTTTTCATTATACACAAAAATGAAGTTTCTGGCGAGAGAGGAAAACAATAGAAAGGGCTTTCAAAAATTTTCTTTTTTTTGTATAATAGAAACATGAAATACGAGGAGGATATTATGGGACAACCATTATTTTTACATTCAGTCATGCAGGAAAAAATTTGGGGAGGAACTCGTCTGAAAGAAGAATTTGGTTACGAAATTCCGAGCGACCATGTCGGTGAATTTTGGGCGATTTCAGCCCATCCGCATGGAGTTTCTAAAGTAGCCAATGGTCCATACGAAGGAATGGGATTGGATCAGCTCTATCAAGAGCATCGGGAATTATTCGGTAATCGTAAAGAGCCTGTCTTTCCTTTATTAACAAAGATTTTGGATGCCAACGATTGGCTCAGTGTACAGGTGCACCCAGATGATACCTATGCAATGGAGCATGAAGGAGAACTTGGAAAAACTGAGTGTTGGTACGTGATTGCGGCTGATGAAGGATCTGAGATTATCTATGGACACAATGCCAAGTCAAAAGAAGAACTCCGCCAGCAAATCGAAGATAAAAACTGGGATGCCTTGCTGACCAAAGTTCCTGTCAAGGCTGGAGATTTCTTCTATGTGCCAAGTGGGACCATGCACGCCATTGGTTCTGGAATTTTGATTCTTGAAACCCAACAGTCGAGTGACACCACCTACCGGGTTTATGATTTTGATCGCAAGGATGACCAAGGAAACTTGCGGGAACTTCACTTGGAAAAATCGATTGATGTGCTAAACATCGGTGAGCCGGCAAATAGTCATCCAGATACAGTTGTTGTCGATGATCTTCGAATGACCACCTTGGTTGCAAGTGATTTCTTCACCGTTTATAAGTGGGAACTTACTGGAAAAGCTGATTTCGAAAAGACTGCCGATTACAGCTTATTGAGCGTCTTAGCCGGAGAAGGGAAATTGACTGTAGATGGAAAGGATTATCCTATTCAAAAAGGAAGCCACTTTATCTTACCGAGCGATGTTGAATCCTGGACTTTGGAAGGGCAAGGTTTAGAATTGATCGTGAGTCATCCATAAAAAGAAAGGGTTTGAGTTAAAAGCTGTGGAATAACTCAAGCCTTTTTTATCTGAAAACTTTTTTTATGTTAAGCCTTGACTCTGACCTAAGGGGAGGGATTATACTATCCTTGTAAGGAGGAAATCATGTACCATATCAAAGAAGCTGCAGAGCTGTCAGGTGTCTCTGTCAAGACCTTGCACCACTATGACAAGATAGGACTTCTCGTTCCTGGCAAATCTGAAAATGGCTATAGGACATACAGTCAAGAAGATTTAGAACGATTACAGGTGATTCTCTACTACAAGTATCTAGGATTTTCCTTAGACCAAATAGCAGAACTCTTAGCCGAAGAAAAATCTAACTTATTGCCCCATTTGACCAAACAGTTGGACTATTTGACTCAAGAAAGACAACGTCTGGATACCTTGATTTCTACCTTGCAAAATACCATTCAAGAACAAAAAGGAGAAAGAAAAATGACCATTGAGGAAAAATTCACTGGATTTAGCTATCAAGACAATCAAAAATACCACCAAGAAGCAGTAGAGAAATATGGTCAAGAAGTCATGGACCAGGCTCTCGAGCGCCAAAAGGGGCGTGAAGATGAGGCGACAAGAGCCTTTAATCAAGTCTTTCAAGCCTTGGCGAAAAACCTCCAAGCAGGTTTGCCAGTAACAGCATCGGAAAACCAAGAAGAAGCAGCCAAACTTTTAGACGCGATTCGAACGTATGGATTTGACTGCTCTATAGAGGTTTTTGGCCATATCGGCAAAGGCTATGTCTATAATCCAGAATTCAAGGAAAACATCGACAAGTTTGGAGCTGGCACAGCCCAGTACACTTCGGATGTTATTGCCTTTTATGTCGAAAATCAAGCAAAATAAAAAAGTGAGAGTGGGACAGAAATCGGTAATTCGTTAGAATTCGATTTCGTCGTCCCACCTCCGCACAGTTGAGTAGGGCTGTAAAAGCTGATGAAATCAGCGTAGTAGAGCCCACTCAACCACTGCGTCT